>NZ_LGQY01000144.1:0-60360 GCF_003116065.1 Azospirillum sp. TSO5
AACAAGGAATGGGAGGCAATGCCACACTCACCATGAAAACAACATGGTTGCTCCCCCGCTTCGCGGGAGAGGGGGTAGAATGCTTGGCGGAGTTCTGCGCGGAGCGGCGGCAGTCCCCTCTCCTGCGGAACGCGGGGGAGGGTTAGGGAGGGGGCAATCGCCAGCCGACACCGGCCCATCGCCACACCTCCCCATACCTTCCGCCCATTGCCCGGATCCGGACCGGTCGCCATATCCGTGGGCATACACCGACCGTGCCCATCCGGAGCCCCCATGTTCTTCGGTCCGCTTCCCCTGTCCGATGCCGAGGGCGCGATCCTCGCCCATTCCCTGCGCCTGAGCGGGCTGGCCTTCAAGAAGGGCCGCCGGCTTTCGGCCGATGACGTCATCGCGCTGCGCGAGGCCGGCATTTCGGAGGTGATCGCCGCCAAGCTGTCCGACAGCGACATCGCCGAGGATGCCGCCGCCACCCGCATCGCCGCCGTCGTGGCCGGCGGCTCCGTCCAGGTCGCCGCCGCCTTCACCGGCCGGGTCAACCTGTTCGCCGAAGCGCATGGGCTTCTGCGCCTCGACCCCGCCCGCATCGGCGCCATCAACGAAATCGACGAGAGCGTCACCATCGCCACCCTGCCCGACTTCGCTCCCGTCGAGCCCGGTCAGATGCTGGCCACCGTCAAGATCATCCCCTTCGCCGCTCCCACCGCCGCCGTGGAGCAGGCGGAACACATCGCCACCGACGGGCCGCCGCCGCTGGCCGTCCTGCCCTATCGCCCACTGTCAGTGGCGCTGATCCAGACCCGGCTGCCGGGGGTGAAGGACAGCGTGCTCGACAAGACCGTCAACGTCACACGGGAGCGGGTCGAGGCTCTCGGCGGCACGCTGATCCATGAAACGCGCTGCGACCATGACGAGGCGGCGCTGGCGGCGGAGATCGCAGAGGCGCCGCCGGCCGACCTGCTGCTGATCGCCGGCGCGTCGGCCATCACTGACCGGCGCGACGTGCTGCCGGCGGCCATCGAGCGGGCCGGCGGCGTGGTGGAGCATTGCGGCATGCCGGTCGATCCCGGCAACCTGCTGCTGCTGGCCCGGCGCGAGGGCAAGCCGGTGCTGGGACTGCCGGGCTGTGCGCGCTCGCCCAAGCTGAACGGCTTCGATTGGGTGCTGCAGCGCATCGCCGCCGGCATTCCGCCGAGCCGAACCGAGGTGATGCGGATGGGCGTCGGCGGGCTGCTCGCCGAGATTCCAACACGGCCGTTGCCGCGGGCGGGTGTCTCGACCGAGACGCCCCGCGCGCCGCGCGTCACCGCCCTGGTGCTGGCCGCCGGCCGCTCCAGCCGCATGGGGCCGACCAACAAGCTGCTGGCGGAGGTCAACGGCGCCCCGCTGGTCGCCCGCGCCGTGGATGCGGCCCTGGCCTCGCAAGCCGCCAACGTCATCGTCGTCACCGGCCATCAGGGGGAAAGTGTGGCGCGGGCGCTGGCCGACCGGCCCGTCACCTTCGTCCACAATCCCGCCTTCGCCGAGGGGCTGAGCAGCTCGCTGCGCGCCGGTCTGGCGGCGGTGCCGAGCGAATCCGATGCGGTGGTGGTGTGTTTGGGCGACATGCCGCGGGTGGCGTCCGCCGTGATCGACCGGCTGATCGCCGCCTACAGCCCGGTGGAAGGCCGCGCCATCTGCATCCCCACCACCCACGGCAAGCAGGGCAACCCGGTGCTGTGGGACCGCGCCTTCTTCACGGATATGGCGGCACTGACGGGGGACGCCGGGGCGAAACGGCTGATCGGCCAGCATGCCGATCGGCTGTGCGAGGTGCCGGTGGACGATGCCGGCATCCTCTACGACGTCGACACCCCCGACCTGCTGGCCCGTTTCACCGAAACGGTCAGCGCGCCAGATCCAGCCAGCGCCGGGTCATCGCGCGGGTGAAGCGCTCCGCCACCGGCAGGTGGGTGGCGATCGAGTCCTCCAGACCGTGCAGCATTTCGGCGTTGCTTTCGCGCGCCTCCTCGCGAATGCGCGACGCCCAGCCGCGCAGGATGTCGCCGGTGGCCTCGGGGTGGAACTGGAAGGCATAGGTGGCGCGGCCGAGGCGGAATGCCTGACGGTCGCAAGCTTCGCTGAAAGCCAGCGGCACCGCGCCGTCGGGAAACTCGAAGGTGTCGTAATGCCACTGGGCGAGGTTCAGCTCCGGACCGAAGCCGCCCAGCAGCGGGTCGTCCTGCGCGCCGTCGGTCAGGCTGACGCGGTGGATGCCCAACTCCGGCATGGTGTGGCGGTAGACCTTGGCGCCATAGGCGCGGGCCGCCAACTGCGCCCCCAGGCAGATGCCCATCACCGGCCGGTCGGCGTCGGTGAAATCGCGGATCGTCTCCATCACCCGGCCGAAATGCGGCCCCTTCTCGTCGTTCCAGGCATCCTGCGGGCCGCCCAGCACGACGAGGCCGGCGTAGCCATCCTTGTCGGGGATCGCTTCCCCTTCGTTGGCGGCAATGGTGTGGAGGGTGGCGCCGTTGTCGGTCAGCGCATCGCCCACCAGACCGATGGGAGCGGTTCGGCTGTTCTGAACGACCAGGATGCGCATGGGTCTGCTCGGCTCGCGTCGTTGGTAAGGCTGTCATGAAGTTGTGAGACCGTCGCAGGCTGAGTTCAAGCCACAGCCACTCCCGACCGTATGCTCCGCGCCGCAAAGCCGCTATGCGCGGCGGGGCAAAGCTGATTTAGAATACACAGGCATCTCCTCGGAGGTCCGTTCTCCATGCCGTTCCGCTTCCGCCTGATCGCCGTTCCAGTGTTTGCCATTATCCTGGGTGCTGCCCTGCCCGCCTGGGCGCAAAACGGCACGCTGACCTTCCTGCACGTCAACGACGTGTACGAGATCGCGCCGGTGAAGGGACAGGGCGGCTTCGGGCCGCTGATGACCCTGCTGAAGCGCGAACGCGCGGCGGCCCCCGACGCGATCACCACGGTGGGCGGCGATTTCCTGTCGCCGTCGCTGCTGTCGGGCACCACGCGGGGCGAGCAGATGATCGCGCTGTTCAACGCCATCGGCGTCGATGCGGTGACCTTCGGCAACCATGAATTCGACTTCGGCGCCGACACGCTGAAGCAGCGGATGGCCGAATCGAAGTTCCCCTGGATCGGCAGCAATGTACGGTCGGCCGACGGCTCCGCCTTCGCCGGCACGGTGCCGAGTTGGACCAGGACCATCGACGGCATCACCGTCGGCTTCCTCGGCCTGATCACCCCCGACACCGCCCGCCTGTCCAGCGCCGGACCGGGCCTCAGCTTCTCTCCGGTGCTGGAGACGGCAGCGGCGACGGTGAAGGAGTTGCGGGCCAAGGGGGCGTCGGTCGTGGTGGCGCTGACCCACCTGACCATCGCGGAGGACCGGGAACTGGCCGCCAAGGTCAAGGGCATCGACCTGATCCTGGGCGGCCACGACCACGACCCGATCAGCTTCTATGAAGGCTCCACCCTGATCCTGAAGGCCGGGCACGACGCGCAGTATCTCGGCGTCGTGAAGCTGGCGGTCGAGACGAAGGATGCTGGCAAAGGGGACGCCGGCAAGGGGCCGGCGACCACCACCGTGCCGACCGAATGGCGCTTCGTCACCACCGCCGGCGTCGCCGCCGACCCGCAGGTGGAAGGGGTGGTGGAGGGCTACACCAAGCGGCTCGACACCGATCTGGCCACGGTGATCGGCACCACGACGACGGACCTCGACAGCCGCAAGGACGTGGTGCGCAGCCGCGAAGCCAGCATGGGCAACCTGATTGCCGATGCCCTGCGCGACGCGTTGAAGGCCGATGTCGCCATCACCAACGGCGGCGGCATCCGCGCCGATGCGCTGCACCCCGCCGGCTCCACGCTGACCCGCAAGGACATCTTTGCCGAGCTGCCCTTCGGCAATGTCGGGGTGCTGGTGGAGATGTCGGGGCAGGACCTGATCTCCACCCTGGAACATGGCGTCAGCAAGGTGGAGGAGAAGGCCGGCCGCTTCCCCCAGGTTTCCGGCCTGACCATGACCTATGACCCCAAGGCCCCGGCCGGACGGCGGGTGACCTCGATCATGGTGGGTGGCAAGCCACTGGACCCGCAGGCGACCTACCGCGTCGCCACCAACGATTACATGCTGAAGGGCGGCGACGGCTATGCCGCCTTCCCGCGGTCGAAAGTCATCGTCGATGCCTCGGGCGCGGTGTTGCTGGCGACCATCGTGATGACTTACGTCGAGGCCAAGAAAACGGTCGCGCCCGCGGTGGAGGGGCGGATCGTGGCAAAATAACGCAGTGGCCGGGACATTATAGAGCCTGGGGGCGACACTCCGTTGCGCGCGGCCGGCATTTCCATCTAGGGTAATCCGTCCGTTCTACATCCGCGCCGAAGGCCGCACGCATGTCCGACACCCTGACCGCCCGCTCCAACGACTTCGCCCAGACCTTCAACACCGCCCATGGCGAGGCGGGGCTGGGCCGGGTGTCGATCGCCCATATCCTGCAGCGCATCCAGTCCGACCCGAACTTCCTGTTCAGCGACGACTTCCGCAAGGGCGCCGGGCAATGCCCGTTCCATGCCGGCAAGGCCGAGGGAACGGCGGACGGTGCGGCCCCGAGCCCACAGGCGCCCATTCCCCAGGACGACGCCGACAAGGTGGCGGTCAACAGCCTGCTGGCGCTGCTGTTCAACCGCCTGCGCGACCACATCGCTGGCCACCTTCCCTTCGATGCAGATGGCCGGCCGATGCTGCCGATCCCGCCGCGTTCGCCGCACGGGCTGGACCCGGCCGACCGCACCGCCATGGCGGCGGCGGCGGCGGACGTCTTCTGCTCCGTCCTGCGCGACGCCACCTGCCACCTGCTGGACGGGCTCATCACCGGTTGGGCCGTCGATCTGGTGCGCGAGGAGGAGTATTTCCGCTCCCAGGGCTCCGGCGAGATCTCGCTGGAGGCGGCGGCGACCTTTGTCCTGCGCACGCTGCTGGAGCATTCGCCGCTGTACCAGCGCGCCGGCTACGACATGCTGTCGATCACCAAGACCGGCAGCCACACCGCGATCCACATCTGCTGGGCGATGGTGGAGGCCGCGCCGCTGCTGGTGCCGGGGCGTGATGCCGCCTTCTACGACGACCTCGTCCACCGCAGCCTGAAGCAGATCGTGCCGCTGTCGATGGCCAGCCTGGGCATGCTGGTCCATTACATGGAGGAAAGCGGGATCGAGCCGGCCGACGGGCTGGCCGTCCACCGGCTGCCCAAGGACCAGACGGCCTTCGTGCTGGACGCCAACGGGCTGATCCGGCTGAACGCCGATCCCATCGTCACCTTCGCCAAGCCGGGCGAGCGCTATTACACCGGCTGCCCGGCCTTCTACACCACCAACCTCATCAAGCTCTATCTCGACATCGTCGCCGGGCTGGCGCTCGACTACGGCGTCTACGACCGCCTGCAGGAGGGCTGAGCCCGATGGCCCGCACCAACGACTTCGCCCTGACCTATGCCGGCGCGCATGAGGAGGCCGGGATGACCCGGATCAGCCTCGCGCCGATCCTGCACCGGATCGCCGAGGAGCCGGCCTATCTGCTCAGCGAAGAGTTGCTGCGGCTGGCCGGCCACTGCCCGGCCCATGCCGACACCCGCAAGGAGGACTTCGAGAAGGTCGCGATCAACACCCTGCTGGGGTTCCTCTATGTCGACCTGCGGGAGCACATCATCGCCCGCATGCCGCTGGACGCGTCCGGGCATCTGGTGCTGTCGACCCCGCCGGACTCGCCGCACGGGCTGGACTTCGCCGATCCCGACGGCATGGCCGCCGCCGATCCCGACCGCATGGTCGGCTTCCTCCGCGATTCCGTCTGCCATCTGCTGGACGCCATCATCAAGGATTGGGCGATCAAGGTGATGGTGGAGGAGGACCGCTGCCGAACGGAAGGCACCATCACCGACATGGCCGCCGCCGGTTATGTGCTGGGGCGCGAATTGCAGAAGTCGGTCCTGCACGGGCCGTCCGGCTACGACATGCTGTCGATCACCAAGACCGGCAGCCACACCGCCCTGCATGTCTGCTGGAATCTGGTGGAAGCGGCGCCGCTTCTGCGTCCGGGGCTGGAGGCCGCGGCCTATGACGACCTCGCCCGCCGCAGCCTGAAGCAGGTACTGCCGCTCGCCATGGGCAGCCTGGGCATGCTGTGCCAGTTCATGGCGGCAGGAAAGATCGAGGCCGACGACCATCAGGCCATCCACCCGCTGCGTCCCGACCAGTCGGCCTTCCTCTATGATCCGGACAAGGATCTGATCGTCCTGAACACCGACCTGATCGAACCGACGGCGATGGCGGGAGAGCGTCATTACACCGGCTGCCCGGCCTTCTACGCCAACGGTCTGATCAATCTCTACATGGAAATCGTGCTGACGCTGGCGGCGCAGTACGGCATGTATGTCCGGCTGCAGGACAGGGTCGCCTGACGCTTTGGCGTGATGGGGTTCTTGACGGAACGCCGGCCATGCCTATGTTGGCGTTCCGTCAGAGTCGGAAGGTTTGGAGTTGGCGAAGAAAAGCACCCTGCGGGCGGTCACCACCACCGCGCTGGCCGACGCGATCAAGCGCGGCCGCAGCCGCATGGCGACGCCGTGGCAGCGGGCGCTCGGCCATCTGGAAAGCGTGTTCATCGACCACGCCTGTTTCCGGCTGATCTATTCCAACACCTACCGCATCTCCCCCAACATGTACCGGGCGAGCCAGCCCTCGCCGTCGCACATCGCGATGGCGAAGCGCAACGGGGTGAAGACGATCCTGAACCTGCGCGGCTCGCGCGACTGCGCCTCCTACATCCTGGAGGCGGAGGCCTGCCGTGCCCATGGGCTGGAACTGGTCGATTTCCCGGTGAACTCCCGCGACATGCCGAAGAAGGAAACCCTTCTGAAGGCGCGCGAGCTGTTCAAGACCATGACCTATCCGGCGCTGATGCACTGCAAGTCGGGCGCCGACCGCGCCGGCTTCATGGCGACGCTGTACCTGTTCGCCCATGAAGGCCAGCCGCTCGACCAGGCGATGAAGCAGTTGTCCTGGAAATACGGCCATTTCAAGCAGGCGAAGACCGGCATCCTCGACTACTTCTTTGAACTCTACGCCGCCTACAATCAGAAGCGCCCGATCGCCTTCTGGGATTGGGTTGAGCGCGTCTATGACCCGGTGGAGGCCAAGGCGAGCTTCCGGTCGCGCGAATGGGCCGATGCGGTGGTCGACCGGGTGCTGGGCCGCGAATAAGGCGGCCCGCTCCCTTTACCGGGCAACGTACCAGTCGGCGCGGTGGTTGAAGGCGACGAAGGCGTTCAGCACCGCCGCACCCAGGATCGACGCCAGCAGCGCCGGCCACTCCAGCACGAAGGCGGCGGCCGAAAACACCGCCAGATCGAACAGCGCCTGCAGCCAGCCGGCGCGGAAACCGGTCTTCTCCTGCAGGTAATAGGCGAGGATGCCGACACCGCCGCCGCTGGCGCCGTGGCGGAACAGCGCGATGACGCCGATCCCGACGCAGAAACCGGCCAGCACAGCCGCGACATAGGGGTTGATGGCGCTGAAGCTCATCATCGTCGGCAGCAGACCGGACAGCAGGGCGATGCCAGTCACCGCAATCAGCGACCTGATGGTGAAGCCGACGCTGATGCGGGCCAGCGCAAGGAAGTAGAAGGGCAGATTGACCAGGAAGAACAGAGGTCCGAAATCCACGCCCGTCGCGTAGGAAATCACGAAGGCCAACCCCGCCGCCTGCCCGGTGACCAGCCCGGCGGCATGAAGAATGGCAATCCCGAACGACGTCATGACAACGCCGAACAGTTGACCTTGCAAATTGTCAAAGACACTGTGCGCCGCACGCGGGCGCTCGTAAGTGACCGATGCAGAGGATGACGAAATGGTCGAGGCAGAATTGTTCGTCATGCCAGCTACCCCTTGGCGTCGCCTGTGTGTTTACACGCGAGCACCAACATAGGTCATTTCTGCTGACCTATCCATACTTCGCTTCGACGAAGGAGGCGGCTATGCGATTTGCGGGGGAGCGGCCGGTGGGGTGGTCCTTTGGTGCCGCCTCACGCCGCCTTCAGCATGAAGTCGACATGCACGGCATCATATGGAAACTCGAACTTGCCATCGGTGGTCCGCCGAACGATCCCGGCATCCACCAGGGCGTGGACATCGGCATGCACCGCCTTGACGTCCCGCTCCACCCGCCGTGCGACCTCGCGCAGGGCAAGCGGCCCCTGCCCAGTCATCGTCCGCAGCAATTCCCAGCGCTTCGCCGTCAGCACCTTCCAGAGCAGTTCGGGCGTGGCAAACCCGATGCGTGCGCCGTCCTCGGCTTTGCCACTGCTCCAAGCCTGCCGAAAAGCGGCCAGACCATCAGCGAGGCTCGTCACCTCAAGCGTCAGCGTGTTCATCGAGCCATCTCCGTACATCGGCTTCAAAATCGGCAATCAGACGGTCCACACTTTCAAAACTGTAGGGATATTCCTCATGGCCAAGGTGGCGGTGATCACCCTTTCCGGCCTCGTTGTCGTAGCGAAGGACGCAGACGCCGTCCGCGACCAGAGCCAGTCCGTACTTATAGTTATGCATACTGCCGCGAACCGGTAGCGGCACCTCCCACAACAGCATTTCCACAAATGCAGTTGGAGACAGGACAATGCGGCGATTGACCAACGCTCGGGCCTTCATGTTGGAGAAAATACCAACACCGCTTTAACGTTGTCAACTCCTCCAACAGGCAGGCGCCGGTGCCCTCTGACGCCTGCTACGCCGCCAACGTCCGCGCCAGCGTATCGCCGTCCACGTTGCGGCCGGACAGCACCGCCACCGTCCGCCCGGTCCGCCCAAGCCGGCCGCCCAGTACAGCGGCGACACCGGCGGCGCCGGCCCCTTCCGCCACCACGCCGAAGGACCGGTGCAGGGCGCGCATCGCGGCGGCGATTTCCGCCTCCTCCACCTCGACCACCCGGTCGACCAGCGTGTTGACAATGGCCTGGGGCAGTTTGCCCAGCGCATGGACGTTGATGCCATCGGCCAGCGTCGGGCCGCCGCGTCGGGCCAGCCGTACGCCGATCACCCGCACCCATGGGTTCTGCGCCTTCACTGCGGCGGCCACGCCGGCCAGCAGCCCGCCGCCGCCGACCGGCACCACCACCGTGTCGACATCCGGCCGGTCGGCCAGGATCTCCAGCCCGACCGTCCCTTGTCCGGCGATCACATCGGGATCGTCATAGGGGTGGAGGAAGGTCAGCCGCCGCTCCGCCGCCAGTTCCAGCGCCTTGCCCTTCGCCTCGCCCACCGTGGCGCCGTGCAGCACCACCTCGGCCCCCAACTCCGCGGTGCGCTCCACCTTGCAGCGGGGGGCCGTCTCCGGCATCACGATGGTGGCCTTCACCCCCAGCCGGGCGGCGTGCAGCGCCACCCCCTGCGCATGGTTGCCGGCCGACATCGCCACCACGCCGCCGGCCCGTTCCGGCGCCGTCAGCCGCAGCAGGCGGTTCAGCGCGCCGCGCTCCTTGAAGGCGCCGGTGGCCTGGAACACCTCCGCTTTCAGCCACAGATCACGGTCGAGCGTCGGGGCATGCAGCAGCGGCGTGCGAACGATCTGGCCGGACAGCCGCCGGGCCGCGTCGGTCACCGCCGACAGCGGCAGCCAAGCCGGCAGACGGTCTTCGGGGTCGTGGTGCTGGACAGGAGCGCAGACAGAGAGGGTGCGCGCGGCATCGGCATGCGCGGTGAACATCGCGAAGTTCCTCGACGAACGAATTTTTGGGTAGGACGGGCGTGCCCCGGACCGCCTCAGCGGACCGGGTGAATAATTCGCGCCGAGCCACACATTCGCTCACCGAGACGGACGCCATTGTTCGACGCCGCAACAGCGGTCAGACGATTGGACTTCTCATGAACCGGATTGAGGGCTCCGGGGACCACAGGGTGCAGCGACACGCCACACACTCCACACGACCAGTGAACACGAACGCGGCAACTCTCCGACGCTTCAGAGCGCCGGGCCGGTAATTCGCATTCGCATGGTGTCGGTGGTGTTCATAGGATCTGCATACCCGTTGCCGTGGCGGCGGTCAAGCCGTCATCGTGCAAAATGTCGCAGGCCAATGCCCGGCACTCAGGCCACCTCGACCCGGTTCCGCCCGGCCGCCTTGGCCCGGTAGAGCGCCTGATCGGCCCGGCCCAGCACGCTTTCGACCGTATCCTCCAGCGGACGCACCTCGGTCAGGCCGAAGCTTCCGGTCAGCTGGAAACACCGGCCATCGGGAAGCTTGATCGCCATCGCCGCCAGTCCGCCGCGCAGCCGCTCCGCGATCGCCGCACCGCCGGTGCGCGTGGTCTCGGGCAGCAGAATGGCGAACTCCTCCCCGCCGATGCGGCCGATCTGGTCGCTGCCGCGCAATTGGCTGCGAATCTCCTCGACCACCCTGCGGATGGCGACATCGCCGGCGGCATGGCCCAGCTCGTCGTTGATGCGCTTGAAATGGTCGATGTCGAGCATGACGAGGCAGGTGGTCGCGGCACCCCGCCCGTCCACGATCCGATTCAGCAGCTCCAGGATTTGCCGGCGGTTGTGGGCGCCGCTCAACGGATCGGTGGTGGCGAGGCGGTGCAGCTCATGCTCCATCCGCCGGCGCTCGGTGATGTCGGTGGCGATGCCGATCACCCCGGTCTCAGTTCCGTCGGGGGCGGTCAGCGGACGCTTCACCACCAACAGTTCCCGTGTCCGCCCGTCCGGTCCCTCCACGCTCGATTCGAAGGAGAAGGCCCCCGTGCCGGCCGGCATCGGTTCGGACGCGGACCGGCGGTCGGCGGACCATTCCATCCCGTCGGCTGCATTGGGAAACAGCTCGCGGAAGGCACGGTTGCACAGGGCATACCGGCCGGCGGCATCCTTGTACCAGACCGGACTCGGCATCATCTCGACGAGGTTCTCGATGAAACGGCGCTGCCCGTCGGCCAGCGCGGTCTGCCGTTCCAGTTCCGCCGTGCGTTCGGCGACGCGGCGTTCCAACGACTGGTTCAGCGTCTCGATGGTGACGAGATCGCGCCAGCTGCGCACCGCGCCGACCAGGCTGGTGAACAGCTTCTGGGCGGTCAGCTCCGCCTTGCTCTTATAGTCGTTGATGTCGTAGGCGACGATGGCCTCGCGCTCCGGCGCCTGTCCGGGCTGGCCGGTGCGCAGGATGATGCGGATGTGGCGGTTACCCAGGTCGCGCCGGATGTGATGGACCAGATGCAGCCCGGCATCCTGCGTCTCCATCACCACGTCGAGCAGAGCCACAGGTAGATCCGACCGCTCGGCGAGGATTTCCCGCGCCTCCGCCGCCGAAAAGGCGCTGACGATGGCGAAGCGCCGGCCTTCGAACTCGAAATCCTTCAGCAGCACGCGGGTCATCGCGTGCACCTGCTCGTCGTCGTCCACCACCAGGATCGGCCAGGGGGCGGCGGCCGCCGACTGCCGTTCCGGCACCGTTCCGGGGTCTTCGTCCTCGAACATCAGGTCATCGGGAGACGCATCCACGGTCGGGACCTGCCCAGATAAAGTTTGCATAAGCCTGCTGCTCACTGGGGCTCGATGTCGACGCCGGAGAAGTCCTGATTGAAGATGTTGTTGGTGTAGTTCTTCACCTCTTTGCGATGGGCGACGGCAATGATGGAATTCGCGATGGGAAACCACGGGGCTTCCCGATGGAAGATGCGTTGCGCTTCCTTGTAGTCGGCGGTGCGGCTTTCGACGTCGGTGGTGACCTTGGCCTTGGTGATCCGGTCTTCGAAATCCGGATTGCACCATCTTGCAAGGTTGGCGCCGCCCGGGCGCACGGCGCCGCAGCTGAGCAGGAAATACAGGAAATTGTCCGGATCGCCGTTGTCGCCGGTCCAGCCGTAGATCACCATGTCCGGATCGCCCTGGGTCACCTGCTGGCGATAATTGCTCCAGCTGTCCGTCTTCAGGCTGACCCGGATTCCGACGCGCTCCAGATTCTCGCGGATCAATTCGGCGGCGCGCTTGCCGTTCGGCAGGTAGGGGCGTGTGACCGGCGTGTACCACAGATCGAGCGAGAAGCCCTCGGGATACCCCGCCTCGGCCAGCAGGCGGCGGGCCGCCGCCGGGTCGAACGGATAATCCTCGATCCCGTCATCGTAGGACCACATGCCGGGCGGGATCGGGTTCTTCGCCGGCGATCCGCCGTTCTGATAGACCGCATCGACCAGCGTGCGCTTGTCGATCGCCATGGTTATGGCCCGCCTCACCCGCACGTCATTCAGCGGCGCCTTGCTGGTGTTGAACGCCATATAGGCGACATTCCGGCCATCCTGCTGCTCGATCACCAGATTCGGATCTTTTTCTATCGCCCCCAATTCGGCCGGGTTGGGGAAGATCATCACATGGCATTCGCCGGACCGCAGCTTGTTCAGGCGCACCGCGATGTTCGGCGTGATCGAATAGATCAGGTTGTCCAGCAGCCGGCGCCCCCGCCAATAGCCGTCGAAGGCCTTGTAACGAATCGCCACGTCCTTGTGGTAGGACACCAGCCGGAACGGCCCGGTGCCGATGGGCTTGTCGTCGAACAAATCCTGCTTGCCGGCCTTCATCAGGACATCGGCGTATTCGGCGGACTGGATCGACAGGAACGGCATGGCCAGATCGGCCAGGAAGGGAGCCTCCGGATGGGTCAGGGTGATGCGGACCGTGTGATCGTCCAGCTTCTCCACCGACTTCAGCAGGGCCGGCAGCCCCATGCCCTTGAAATATTCGTAATTCGCTGTTCCGACGGTGTGATAGGGGTGGTCAGGCCGCCATTGACGGTCGATGGTGAACAGCACGTCATCGGCATTGAGCGGCCGGCTCGGCGTGAACAGCTCGTTGGAATGGAAAGGGACATTCCGACGCAAACGGAATTCGTAGACCAGCCCGTCGTCCGAAATCTTGTAGGATTCGGCCAGACCGGAATTCATGACCTGCCCTGCCGGACCGAATTCCACCAGATTGTTGAACAGCGGTGTCGTCGCATTCACCGTCGTGCCCGAGGTCGACACCTGCGCATTGAAACCCTGCGGATTCCCTTCCGTGCAGTAGACCAGCGACTTGTCGGCGAGCGCCGGGTCCGACAGCCCGGCAAGCCCGATCAAAACAGCAGCCCCCTTCGCAAGACTCCGCATCGACGTCTTCAGCGGCAAAGGCATTCACTGCTCCTGCGGGGATGGTATTGCGGGCGCCAACGATACGTTATCAGTAGCAAATCGCCGTGGAAAGCGAATGGTGAAGCGCACGCCGCCGCCGGAAGGACTATCGACTGCGACCCTGCCACCCAGGCGATTCGCCACGAGATTGTACACAATGTGAAGCCCGAGGCCGGTGCTGCCGCTTCCGCGTCTGGTGGTGAAGAACGGATCGAACACCCGCACGAGATCGGGCTTGGCGATCCCCCGGCCATCGTCGGTGTAGACCAGATCCACCATGTCCGGTTCCGGCGCGGCGACCGCGATCAGCAGATGGCCCTGCTGCCCCTCGTGATAGGCGTGGGTGATGGAGTTCATCACGAGGTTCGTCAGGATCTGCGCCAGAACGCCGGGATAGCCGTCGATCTCGATGTCTTCGGGGCATTCCACCCGCAGGCTGTGACCCGCCCGGCGCCATGACGGGCTGAGGCTGGTCGCCAGATCCTCCAGATAGGGCTTCAGCAGGAACTGCCGCCCTTCGCCGCTGGTCTGGTCGGCCGCCACCTGCTTGAAGCTCTGCACCAGCTCGCCGGCCTGGCGCAGGTTCAGCACCATCAACCGGGCCAGCTCGTCCGCCGTATCATGGAATTCGGCGAAGTCGCTGCGGCGCAGATTGCCCTCGCCCGCCAGCCGCCCGATGGCCGCCAGCCGGTCCTGAAGATGGGTCGCGCCCATCAGGGCATTGCCGAGCGGGGTGTTGATCTCGTGCGCCACCCCGGCGACCAGCCCGCCCAGCGACGCCATCTTCTCCGCCTGGATCAGGTCGGCCTGGGTCCGGCGCAGGTCCTCCAGGGCGCGGTCGGCGCGATCCTTCGCGTGGCGGGCCGCCTGTTCGCGCAGGCCGATCTCGCGGATGAAGAAGGCGGCGGCGCGCGCCATGGCGCCGAATTCGTCCTGGCGGCGGGTGCCGTCGATCGGACCGGCCAGCGGATCCTCGGCCAGCCGGGTCATCTGCCGCTGCAGGCGCAGAACCGGGCGGCTGATCGACCGCGCCACCACCGACGCGGCGCCGGCGGCCAGCAGCAGGCCGATGGTCGCGCCGATGACCAGGATGCGGGTCAACAGTTCGCCGATGCGCGCGGCCTCCTCGCGGAAGGTCTCGTCCAGTTGCCGGGCGGTTTCGACCAGGGCGCCGGCGTCGCGGTCCATGGCGATCAGAAGCTGGTTAAGGTGGCGCAGCCCGTCCGCCGTGCGGCGCAGGCTGTCGCGCCAATTGCGGATGGCCGCCAGCACCTCGTCCTGCAGCAGCGGCGACATGGGAAGCTCCCGCACGGTCGCCAGCAGGGCGCCGGCATCGGCGACGATGCGGTCGGCCTCCTCCGCGTCGCGCACGGCCACGGCGTCGGCCGCCCGCCGGCCAAGGCGCAGGGCGACGACGGCGACGTTCTGGGTCTCCTGCTCGGTGTCGTTGGCCTGGATGGCATAGGCGATCAGCTGGACCACCTCGTCCTGGATCGCGGTGTAGCCGGTGGACTTCACCATCAGGATTCGGGCGGTCAGCGCCTCGATGGCCGCAGCCGCCTCCGCGCCGGCGCGCTGTGCCGCCTCCAGGGTCCGCTGGGCCTCGGCGGTGCGGGTCTGCGCCCGATACAACCCGTCGAGCGCCGGGCGCAGCGTCGGCAGCAGAGAGGACAGGTAGGTCACGTCGGGCTGGCGGCCGAGCGTCCCGGTCAGGACCAGCGCCCGCACCACCGGCAGCGTGCGGATGACCTGCTCCCCCAGCATCCGCTCGCCCAGACTGCCGGCAGGTCCGGCATCTCCCCCATCATCGGCATTGGCCTCCGCAATGCCTGCCGCCGCCCGTGCCGCCGCCTCGAACCGGTTCAGCGCCGCCTCGCGCTCCGCATCGGCCGCGCGCAGGTCCGCGACGGCGCCCTGCAGCCCGGCGACGGTGGCCGCGTAGCGGGCGGCGGCCTGCTTCGCCGGATAGCGGTCGACCAGCGGATCCGTCCGCCCCAGCACCTCCTGCAGCCGGTCGGCGGTCGCCGTCAGCCGGTCGGTGGCGATGCGGAAATCGCCGGCGGTCAGGGGCTGCCCGCCGCCATGCAGGCCGCTGCCGAAGCCGAGCGCCGCGACATGCTGGGCCTCGGCGCGTTGCAGGTCCAGCATCGCCTCGCGCAGTTCGTGGGCGCCGTCGACCACCTCGCGGCTGTCGCGCAGACGCTTGTCGGCTTCGGTCAGCGATCCCAGGGAGTCGACATTGGCGGCATGCTGCCGTTCGCGGGCGCGGTCGGTCAACGCCATCAGGGTGGCGGCGTGGAGCCCCATGTCGGCCACGGCGGCGTCGTTCGCCGCGGTCACCTGGATGAAGCTGCGCATCTGGTCGACATAGCGCGCCAGCACACCGGTTGCGCGCTCAACCTCCGGCCGGTGGGTCCTGGCCGATCCGGCCTCGTCCAGCTGCCGCAGTTCGGACGCCGCAGACTGCGACATCTTTTCGAAACGGTCGGCACGGCCGGCGCGGTCGGCCGGCGCGACCTGGAGATAGTCGATGCGGGCCGCCGTCGCCGCCAGAACGTCGCGATAGACGGAGCCGGCGAGCACCGCCGATTCATAGACCCGCTCGCTGCGGGCCAGCAGCAGCCCGCCGGCGACCGCGATCACCGCGGCGACCGCCACCGGCACGCCGCCGACCATGGCGATGCGCGACCGAATCCTCATCCGCGCCCCGCCGCGCCGTCACGCGCGCAGGTTGCCCGGACAGGCCGCCGGGACAGAGGCAGGGGCAAGGATCTGGCAAAGGGTAATCGGCGAGCCGCCACGAACGCTCCGCATTCAGGACCTAATGGGCCTTAGCAGAGCAATGTTCGGGGGCAAAGGGGTAATGCTTCAAGAAGGAACGGAGTAGAGCGGATGGGGCGAAGAGTCGCCCCGCCCTGCCCCACACCGCCCCGCCCTGCCGCGCTCTCGGCTCAGGACTTGCCGGCCACGCCCAGCTTGGCCTGCACGGCCGGGAGCCCATCCTTGCCGTCGAAGGTGGTGACGCCGTCGAGCCAGCCCTTCAGCACGTCGGGATTCTTCTTCAGCCAGGCCTTGGCGGCGACCTCCGGCTTCTTGTTGGCGTTCATGATGTCGCCCATCACCGCATTTTCCATGTCCAGCGTGAAGGACAGGTTGGACAGCAGCTTGCCCACATTCGGGCATTCGGCGGCATAGCCCTTACGGACGTTGGTGCTGACGGTGGCGCCACCCAGGTTGGGGCCGAACCAGTCGTCGCCGCCTTCCAGATAGGTCAGCTCGAAGCTCTTGTTCATCGGGTGCGGCTCCCAGCCCAGGAAGACCACCCAGCCCTTGTTGCGGGTCGCCCGCTTCACCTCGGCCAGCATGCCCGCCTCGCTGGATTCCACCAGCTTGAAGTCCTTCAGGCCGAAGGCGTCGGCCTTCAGCATCTTGTCGATGATGAGGTTGCCGTCATTGCCGGCCTCGATGCCATAGATCTTGCCGCTCAGCTTGTCCTTGAACTTCGCGATGTCGGCGAAGGTCTTCAGCCCGGCCTCGGCGGCGTATTTCGGCACCGCCAGCGTGTATTTGGCGCCTTCCAGGTTGACGCGCGTCACCTCGACCGAGCCGTCCTCCAGCACCGGCTTGATGAAGGGCTCCATCGTCGGCATCCAGTTGCCGAGGAAGACATCGAGCGACTTGGTCTTCAGCCCGGTGTAGACCAGCGGGACCGACGACATCGTGGTGGTCGGCTTGTAGCCTAGCGCGTCCAGCGTGACCGAGGCGAGCGCCGTCGTCGCCGCGATGTCGGTCCAGCCGACGTCGCCGAAGCGCACCGCCTTGCAGGCGGCCGGATCGGCGGCCAGCGCCCCGCCGGCGCCCAGCGCCATCACCGCCGCGATGCCCGCGCCCGCGATCCATTTGGCCGGAGCCTTCCATCCGTTCATGTGCTCAACTCCTCGTTCTTGTTGTTCCAGTCCGCGGCATCTGCCGTTTTCGTCATCGACGGAGCAGTGAAAATGGCGCATTTGTTGCGGCGCAAGCCAAGGTCCCGGTCGCGGACGGCCTTGGCGGAAAAGGACAGGAGACCGCCAGCCCCATGCCCAAAGTCGGAATGGAACCGATCCGCCGCCGCCAGTTGATCGACGCGACCATCTCCTCGATGGGCAAGCACGGCCTGGCCGACACCACGGTACAGACGATCAGCCGCGGGGCCGGCGTTTCGCCCGGCATCATCCACCATTATTTCGGCGGCAAGGACGAACTGCTGGCCGCCACCATGCGCAGCATGCTGCAACAGCTGCGCGACGACGCGACCAAGCGGCTGGCGGCGGCCGATTCCCCGCGCGCCCGGCTGGAGGCGATCGTCGACTGCAACTTCGCGCCCGACCAGTTCGATCCGCGGGTGGTCGCGGCATGGCTGGGCTTCTGGGCCCAGGCGCCGCACAATCCGGCGCTGTCGCGTCTGCAGCGGATCAACGCCCGCCGGCTGCATTCCAACCTGCTGCACGCCCTGCGCCCGCTGCTGCCGCCGGAACGGGCGGAGCGGGTGGCGGTCGGGCTGGCCGCGATGATCGACGGTCTGTGGCTGCGCTTCGCCCTGACCGGCGCCATCGACGGCAGCGCCGCGCGCGCCGTGGCGCTGGGCTACCTCGATTCCGAACTGAACGCCTGACCTCACCGCCGCCGACCTCACCGCCGCCACCAGCGCCGCTTGGCCGTTCTGGCGGCGGCCGGTCGACCAAAGCCCCGGCCGAAACTCTGGGTGATGCGGTCGAGCACGACGGCCAGGAACACCACGCTCAGTCCGCTCTGCACGCCAAGCCCGATGTCCAGGCGCTGGATGCCCTGCAGCACCACGTTGCCCAGGCCGCCGGCGCCGATCATCGAGGCGACGACGATCATCGACAGCGCCATCATCATGGTCTGGTTCACGCCCGCCATAATCGACGGCAGGGCGTTGGGCAACTGCACCTTGAACAGCAGCTGGTGGCCGCGGCAGCCGAAGGCGCGGCCGGCCTCCACCAGCTCCACCGGAACCTGCCGGATGCCGAGCGCGGTCAGGCGCACCGCCGGCGGCATGGCGAAGACCACGGTGGCGATGATTCCCGGCACCCGTCCCAGCCCGAAGAACAGCACCGCCGGGATCAGATAGACGAAGGCCGGCATCGTCTGCATCAGGTCGAGCAGGGTCTTGCCCAGCCCGTCGGCGAGCTTGCTGCGCGCCATCCAGATGCCGAGCGGCACCCCGCCGATCAGGCTGAGCGCGGTGGAGGCCAGCACCAGCCCGAGGGTGGAGACCGTCGGCTCCCACAGCCCCATCACGAAGATGCCGCCCATCGCCAGCAGGGTGAACAGGGCGAAGCCACGCCCGACCCGCCACAGGGCGATGGCCGCCAGCACCAGCGCCAGCAGCCAGGGCGGCACCCCCAGCAGCAGCCCGTCCAGCGTCTCGCCCAGCCCGTCGACCGCCGCGGCGATGACGGTCAGCACCGGCTGCCCATGGTCGAGGATCGTGTTCACCAGCCATTCGGAGCCGCGGGCGATGCCGCCGCCGATGGTCTCGCTCAGCCACTCGACGTCCATCGGACCGGCGTCAGCCATGGCGCACCTCGCGCCCGGCATCCTCGCCACGGTCGAGAGCGGCCAGCAACACGGCGCGGGAGATCACGCCGATGAGCCGGCCGTCCGCCTCGATGACCGGCAGCGGACAGGGCGCCGCGGCGACCCGGCCGAGCAGCGCATGAATGGGCGTGTCGGCAGCCACCGCCTCCAGCCCGAACAGCGCCGATGCGCCGTCGCCGGCCAGAACGCCGCGGAAAATCCCCGCCGCATCGGTGCGGTAGCGGAATCGTACCGGCTCGTCAGGATGACCGTCGTCAGGCGGCCGGGCGATGTCGCGGGCGCGCAGAACGCGCGAGGCATCGACGCCGCGGAAGAAGGCGCGGACATACTCGTCGGCCGGCGCGCGCAGGATCTCCGCCGGGGTGCCGATCTGGGCGATCCGCCCGTCCTCCATCACCGCGATGCGGTCGGCGATGCGCATCGCCTCCTCCGCATCGTGGGAGATGAAGACGATGGTGCGGGCATCCTCGCGCTGCAGCCGCAGAAGCTCGTCCTGCATGTCGCTGCGGATCAGCGGGTCGAGCGCCGAGAAGGCCTCGTCCATCAGCATGATCGTCGGATTCTTGGCCAGCGCGCGGGCCAGCCCGACCCGCTGCTGCATCCCGCCCGACAGCTCGTCCGGGTAGCGGTCGGCATAATCCGCCAGCCCCACCCGCTCCAGCGCCGCCAGTGCCGCCCTGCGCCGCTCCCCCCGCTTCACCCCGGCGACTTCCAGCCCGAAGGCGGCGTTTTCCAGAGCGGTGCGGTTGGGCAGCAGGGCGAAGGACTGGAACACCATGCTCATGTCGCGCCGCAGCACCTCGACCAGATCGGAATAGGACAGGCCGGTCAGGTCGCGGCCGTCCAGCCGGATTTCCCCCTCCGACGGTTCGATCAGGCGGTTCAGCAGCCGGATGATGGTGGATTTGCCCGACCCCGACAGGCCCATGATGACGAAGATTTCGCCGGCCCGGATGTCGAAGCTGGCCTCGGCCACGCCGACATTGACGTTCAGCCGATGCAGCACCTCCGCCTTGGTCGCGCCGTTGCGCAGCATGTCCAGTGCCGGGCGCGGATCGTCGGCGAAGACCTTGCGCAGGCCGCGGACCGCCAGACGCACCGGTGCAGCGCTCGTCGAAGACGAGCCGATGGGCGTGGGCAGGATCATCGTCATGGGCAAGGCTTCCGGAACGCAACAGACCAGGGTGAAGACAATCGGGCCGTAGATTGCCCCGAGACAAGGGGCGCGGTCGATAGCTGCGTTCACGAAAGCTGCATTTTGACGGCGCTGTTGCGCGATTGGCCGCAGACGGAGGCGGGTTTTATTTTGATTGATCGTTCAATGAAAAACCAGGGGCGGGATTTGGCTCCCTCTCCCGGGGACGGGAGAGGGAACCTTTCGTCCTTAAACCCGCTCGAAAATCGCGGCGATGCCCTGGCCGCCGCCGATGCACATGGTCACAAGGGCATAGCGGCCGCCGGTGCGGTGCAGTTCGTGGATCGCCTTCACCGTGATGATGGCACCGGTCGCCCCCACCGGATGGCCGAGCGAGATGCCGGAGCCGTTGGGGTTCACCTTGGCGGGGTCGAAATCCAGTTCGCGGATCACGGCACAGGCTTGGGCGGCGAAGGCCTCGTTGGATTCGATCACGTCGAGGTCGGCGACCGACAGGCCGGTCCGCTCCAGCACCTTGCGGGTCGCCGGGATCGGGCCGATGCCCATGTAATCGGGCTCGACGCCGGCGTGGGCATAGCCGACGAGGCGGGCCAGCGGCTTCAGCCCCAGCGCCTCGGCACGGCGGGCGTCGGCCAGCACCACCGCGGCGGCGCCGTCATTCAGGCCGGAGGCGTTGCCGGCGGTCACCGAGCCGTCCTTCTTGAAGACCGGCTTCATCTTCGCCAGCCCTTCCGGGGTGACGTCGCCGCGGACATGCTCGTCGGTGTCGAAGACGATGGTGCCCTTGCGGGACGCGATCTCCACCGGGACGATCTGGTCCTTGAAGCGGCCCTCGGCGATCGCGTGGGCGGCGCGGCGCTGGCTTTCCAGCGCCAGGGCGTCCTGCGCCTCGCGGTCGATGCCGTAGCGGGCGGCGACGTTCTCCGCCGTCACGCCCATGTGAATCTTCTGCCACGGGTCGTGCAGGATGCCGTTCATGTAATCGACCAGCGCCCCGTCGCCCAGACGGGTGCCCCAACGGGCGCTCGGCACGAAATAGGGGCCGCGGCTCATCGATTCCGCACCGCCGCCGATGGCGACTTCGCAGTCGCCGAGCGCGATGGACTGCGCCGCCGAGATGATGGCCTGCAGGCCGGAGCCGCACAGGCGGTTGACGTTGAAGGCCGGGGTGCCGATCGGAATGCCGGCGTCGATGGCGGCGACGCGGCTGAGATAGGCGTCGTTGGTCTCGGTCGGGATGACGTTGCCCATCACCACATGGCCGATGGCGTCGGCCGCGGCGCCGGAGCGCTCCAGCGCCGCCTTGACCGCCACGGTGGCGAGTTTGGTCAGCGGCACATCCTTCAGGCTGCCGCCGAAGCCGCCGATGGCGGTACGGGCGGCGCCGACGATGACGATGTCGTTCTGCATGGTAGGGTCCACTTCTCGGACGAAGATAACGGTTGGCGGGCGTTGGTTCAGCGGCCGGTGAAATCCGGCCTGCGCTTGGCGATGAAGGCGCCGACGCCCTCAATGAAATCAGCGGTGGCGGCGGTGGCGAGGAAGCGGTCGCGCTCGGCGTCCAGCTGCTGGTCCAGCGTCCGGTCGAAGGACTGGCGCATCAGGTGGCGGACGCCGGCATAGGCGACGGTCGGCCCCGCGGCGAGCCGCTCCGCCAGCTTGGCGGTCTCCTCGGCCAGCGATGCGGCCGGCACCACCCGGTTGACCAGCCCGATCCGCAGGGCCTCTGCGGCGTCGATCACCTCGGACAGCATCGCCAGTTCCATGGCGCGGCGCAGCCCGACCAGGCGCGGCAGGTGGAAGCTGCCCGACCCGTCCGGCGTGGCGCCGATGCGGGTGTAGGCCATGGTGAACTTGGCGTCGTCGGCGGCGATACAGAGATCGGCGGCACAGGCGAGGCTCATCCCCGCCCCAGCCACCGGCCCATGGACGGAGGCCAGCACCGGCACGTCCAGCCGGTCGAGAACCCGCAGCGCCTCGTGCAGATGGGCGATGATGGCGCCGACCACGGCGGGAGCCGCGGCGGGATCGTCGTTGAAACGGCCGACATCGCCGCCGGCCATGAAGCCGCGCCCGTTGCCGGCGATCACCAGCACCCGCGTCGGCCCCGTCCCGCCCTCATCCGCCCTGTCTTCCGCCACGCTGCGGCAGGCGTCGAGGAAGGCGGCGGCGGTCGCCTCGTCCAGTGCGTTCAGCACGCCGGGCCGGTTCAGCCGGATCCAGGTGACGGCCCCCTCGCGGACGAGAAGGACCGGCGGGGCGGTGTCGGACATGGTAGCGTCTCCCCTGACGTCAACTGAACGACCATCGGCTGATGGGCATTACCTGATGGAAGGTATGTTACCGAACGGTATGATCTGTCAACGGTTTGGGTGACCCAATGGTAAGGCAGAGCCGCCGGAGTGCCGGTCCGCAGCGGTGGAGCGAATCCATGGCTTGGCTGTTGGACCCCCAACAGTGCAAGCTGCCGCCCGTCAACAAAGGATCGGAGTCCCCGCCATGCATCATCGGAACCTGTCCGGCTTACCGGCCATGACTCGCTGACGGCGGCGGAGATAAGGCATGCCTATGGTTGTGCGTTCGGTCGCCTCGCTTCTGCTGGGCGTGGCCTTTCTGATGCTGGGGAACGGCGCCCTGTCGACCGTGATCGGCCTTCGCCTCGCGGCGACCGATTCCGGAACCACCGCGGTCGGCATGATCACCGCCGCCTATTATGCCGGGCTGACCCTGGGGTCGCTCTTCGCGCACCGGATCATCACCCGCGTCGGCCATATCCGGTCCTTCGCCGCTTTCGCCTCGGTCGTTTCGGTGGCGGCGCTGTCGCATGCGCTGTTCGTCGATGCGTCGCTGTGGGCGGTGCTGCGCTTGACACAGGGGTTCTGCATGGCGGGACTCTACATGTGCATCGAAAGCTGGCTGAACGGCACCGCCACCAACGAAAGCCGCGGACAGCTGCTGTCGGCCTACATGGTGACGCTGTACGGCGCATCGGGCGTCGGCCAACAGTTGCTGCGGCTGGATGACGAGACCGGCATCCGCCTGTTCATGATCGTGTCGATCCTGCTGACGCTGGCGCTGGTGCCGGTGGCGCTGACGCGGACCACGCCGCCGCAACTGCCGGACGTCTCATCCTTCGGCATCCGGCGGCTCTATCAAAGCTCGCCGCTGGGGGTGGCCGGGGTCTTCATCAGCGGGGCGATCACCGGATCGATCTACGGACTTGCCCCGGTGTTCGGCGCCGCCTCCGGTTTCGGGGTGTCGGGGACGGCGCTGTTCATGTCGGTGCTGATCCTCGGCGGCATGGCTCTGCAATGGCCGCTCGGCCGGCTGTCCGACCGCTTCGACCGGCGCAGCGTCATCATCGGCCTGACGGCCGCGCTGTCGCTGATCAGCGTCTGCATGATCGCCGCCGCCGGAATGAACCAGCAGCTGGCGCTGATGCTGGTGGCGCCGCTGTTCGGCGGCCTGTCCTTCACGATCTATCCGATCTGCGCCGCCCACACCAACGACTATGTCCGGCGGGAGGACATGGTGTCGGCCAGCGGCGGCCTGATCCTGTCCAACTCGGTCGGCGCCATCATCGGGCCACCGGTGGCATCGGCCCTGATGACCACCACGGGGCCGACCGGCCTGTTCGCCTTCATTGGCGGCGGCGCGCTGTGCGCCACCATTTTTGGCCTGTGGCGGTCCCGCGTCCGTCCGCCGCTGCCGGCCGAGGAGCAGGCCGCCTTCCGTCCGCTGCCGCAGACGACGCCCACCGTCTCTCCGCTCGATCCCATGGGCCCGCTGAAGACATCGAAAGAGGACTGACGATTTTCAAAGGGCTCCGTTAAGGAGTTCGGGGTAAGCTGCCCGGCGGTGGAATGCTGGCTGGTGGTTGCATGCCGTTTTTGCGGGAATCCCTCTTGCCCGGGCCGTCGGATCAGGATCCGGATCGGCCGTCGCAGAGCCTGGATGCCGACCGGCTGGACAGGCTGGTCGGTGCGGTGGCGCGGGAGCGCGACCGCACGGCTTTCGCCGCCCTGTTCCGCCATTTCGCCCCGAAGATCCTGCACTATTGCCTGAAGCTCGGTGCCGACCGCAGCACGGCGGAGGAACTGGTCCAGGACGTGATGCTGACGGTCTGGCTGAAGGCCGGCAGCTTCGATCCCGCGCAGGCCACCGTCGGCACCTGGGTCTTCACCATCGCCCGCAACCGGCGCATCGACCGCCTGCGCAAAGAAATGCGCCCGGCCCCCGACCCGGCGGATCCGGCGATGACCCCGCAGTCCCACGCCACGCCGGAGGAGTCCGCCCAGCTGGTCCAGAGCAGCCGGCATCTGCAGGAGGCGATCGGTTCGCTGGCGGCAAACCAATCCGAAGTGTTACGCCGTTCGTATTTCCTTGAGCAGACCCACGAGGAGATCGCCGAGGACACCGAAATGCCCTTGGGCACGGTGAAGACCCGGCTGCGCCTCGCGCTCGGCCATTTGAAACGCAGCTTGGGGGACAAGGCGTGACGTTGCCGCTCCACCATCCCGACGACCAACTCCTGATCGGCTATGCCAGCGGGCAGGAGCGGGCCGGCAAGTCGCTGCTGGTGGCGACCCACCTCGCCTATTGTCCCGACTGCCGCCGACGCGTCGCCTCTTATGAAGCCTTGTGCGGCAGCTGGTTCGAGGAGCTGCGCTGCGACGATCACGACAGCCTAGGGGGGCTGGACGCCCTGCTCGACCGGATGGACGGCCTGCTCGCTGCCGGTCGCGCGCCGGCTGAGGCGAAGCCGTCGCGGCCGGCCCCCGCCGCCCCGACAGGCGGCCGGCTGGTGCCGGAACCGCTGCGCAGCTGGCTGCCGGAAGCGATCGACACGCCGACCGACGACGGATCCTGGCGGGAAATCTCCACGGGGGTCTGGCTGTCGGGCTGGGAACGCACCCTGTCCGGGACGACGATCTGCCTGCTTCGCATGGCCTCCGGCGCACCGGTCCCGGCCCACCGCCATACGGCGGACGAGTTGCTGCTGGTCCTGCAGGGCGCGTTCAGCGACGAATATGGCAGCTACGCGCTGGGGGATGTCGCGCAGTATGTCGCCGACACCGACCATCACGCCCAGGGCGCCAGCGAGGAAGACTGCATCTGCCTCTTCCTGCTGGACGGCGAACTGATCTTCCTCGACGAGGAGGGAAACCCTGCCTAGAGTGCGATCGTTTCAGACGGACTCGTCTGAAACGTGAATCGCACGGAAAATCAAACGGCTAGAGTTCATCTGATGCTCCAATAAGCATCAGATGAACTCTAGCCGACGAGGTCCTGATACTCCGGATGGCGCTTGATGTAGGCCTCGATGAAGGTGCAGATCGGCAGCACCTTCAGACCCTTCGCCCGGATGTCGTCCAGCGCGCCCTTGGCCAGCGCCGAGCCCACCCCCTGGCCCGACATTTCGCCCGGTACCTCGGTGTGGGTCAGGGCGATCTTGCCTTCGCGCATGTCGTAGGTCACCAGCGCGGTGGAGTCCGCCACCGTCAGCTCATAGCGGCTGAGTTCCTCGTTGTTCCGCACCTTGTCCTGCAAGCTCATGATCGTCTTCGCCTTTGGTGATTGCGGTTCGTCAGCCGACCATCAGGGATTCCGCCCCGTCGATCCAGACCGGCGTGCCGGTGATGTGCTTTGCCCGGTCCGACGCCAGGAACAGCGCAAGCTCCGCCACGTCGAAGCTGTCGCCGGACTTGCCGCCGGTCAGGGGCACCTTGCCCTGCGGATATTCGATCGGGGTTTGCACCGACTCAAGGTTCCGCTTCAGGGTGTTGTCGGGAATCTCCGTTTCGATGATGCCGGGGCAGATGGCGTTGACCCTGATGCGGCTCGGCGCCAGTTCCAGCGCCAGCATCTTCACCATGGCGAGCTGCGCGGCCTTGGTGCAGGAATAGGCGGTGGCGCCGGTGTTGCTGAACACCCGCGTGCCGTTGATCGACGCGGTGACGATCACCGATCCGCCACCCGCCTTCTTCAGGTGCGGAACCGAGTGGTGCAGCGTCAGATAGGCGCCGCGCAGGTTGGTGTTGATGGTGCGGTCCCATTCCTCCGGCGTCAGTTCGTCGATGGGCGCCCAGACGCCGTTGATGCCGGCATTGGCGAAGACGATGTCGAGCCGCCCGAACTCCCCCACCAGCCGGTCGATGGCCTGGCGCATCGCCGCATCGTCGCCGACATCCGCCGTCAGCGCCAGCGCCTTGCCGCCGGCCGCCTTGATCTCCTCGGCGGCTTTCGTGATCTCGTCCGCGGTGTGGCTCAGCACGCCGACGCCGGCGCCGGCCTGGGCGAAGCGCACCGCCGACGCCTTGCCGATGCCCGAGCCTGCACCGGTGACCAGCGCGACCTTCCCCGTCAAATCCATAACCCCAACTCCAGCGGTAACCTTCGACCCGAGTGCCAACCTTCGCCCGTGCCCTTCGGTTCCCGATGCCGCGCGATGGGGATCATATTTCGTTTAATGAAATAATATTCCGAAAACTTGATTCGGCCGGATCGTCTGCTAGACTGACGATCCGCGGGCCGCCCCCACGACACCGTTTGCGATCGGATCGGCCCGGACCCATGGCTTTTCGGAGAGTGCCGATGCCGTCGCCGGCCCAGACTGAAGCGGTTCCGCCCAATCCTGTCCAGTATGCGCGCCCAAATGAAGGGGTTTGGGGCCAAGTCGGCGTCATCACCGTCGATTACCCGCCGGTCAACGCCGTCGGCCATGGTGTGCGCAGCGGATTGGTCGCCGCACTCGACGCCGGGCTGGCCGACGACGGGGCGGACGCGCTGGTGATCGTCTGTGCCGGCCGCACCTTCATGGCCGGTGCCGACATCCGGGAGTTCGGAAAGCCTTCCGCCCCGCCGACCCTGCCGGAGGTGGTGGCGCGCCTCGACGCCGCGACCAAGCCGGTGATCGCCGCCATCCATGGCACCGCGCTGGGCGGCGGGCTGGAGGTGGCGCTGGCCTGCCATGTCCGCGTCGCGCTGAAATCGGCCAAGCTCGGCCTGCCGGAGGTGAAATTGGGCCTGCTGCCGGGCGCCGGCGGCACGCAACGGCTGCCGCGGCTGGTCGGGGCCGCCAAGGCGCTGGACATGATCCTGTCCGGCGATCCGGTCGGCGCGGAGGAGGCGCTGGCGCTCGGCCTCGTCGATGCGGTGGAGGACGGCTCCTCTCCCTTGGAAGCCGGCCTGCGCGCCGCCGAACGGCTGCTCGTCGATGGAATCGTCCCGCAGCCGGTCAGCGCCCGCACCGACCGCATCGCCGGCACCGACCCCGCCCTGTTCGCGGCGAAGCGGGCCGAACTCGCCAAGCGCCAACCGCACCTGTTCTCCCCGCACCGCATCGTCGATGCGGTGGAAGCCGCCGTCACCCTGCCCTTCGCCGAGGGCACGGCGCGTGAGCGGGAACTGTTCCTGGCCTGCATGGAGTCGCCGCAGCGCGCCGGCCTGATCCACGCCTTCTTCGCGGAGCGCGAGGTGGCGAAGGTCCCCGGCCTGCCCGCCGACACGCCGACGCGCGACATCCGCAAGGTCGGGGTGATCGGCGCGGGCACGATGGGCGGCGGCATCGCCATGTGCTTCGCCAATGCCGGCATTCCGGCAGTGCTGGTCGACACGGCGCAGGAGGGGCTCGACCGCGGCATCGCCGCCATCCGCCGCAACTACGAGGCCACCGCCCGCAAGGGCCGGCTGACTGCGGCACAGGTGGAGGAGCGCATGGCGCTGATCCACCCGACCCTATCCTACGCTGACCTCGCCGACGTTGATCTGGTGGTGGAGGCGGCGTTCGAGAGCATGGAGGTCAAGCAGACCATCTTCCGGACGCTGGATGAGACCTGCAAGCCGGGCGCGATCCTCGCCACCAACACCTCGACGCTGGACGTCGACGCCATCGCCGCGGCGACCGGCCGGCCGCAGGACGTGCTGGGCATGCATTTCTTCAGCCCGGCCAACGTCATGCGCCTGCTGGAGGTGGTGCGCGGGGCCAAGACCTCCGACAGCGTGCTGGCGACGGTGATGGGGCTGGCGCGCAGGATCGGCAAGGTCGGCGTGGCGGTCGGCGTCTGCTACGGCTTCGTCGGCAACCGCATCCTGCACCAGCGCGGCCGGGAATCGATGGCTCTGGTCGAGGAAGGCGCCAGTCCGGAGCAGGTCGATCGCGTGCTGACGGAGTTCGGTTTCCCGCTCGGCCATTTCTCCATGACCGACCTTGCCGGCATCGATGTCGGCTGGCGCATCCGCGAGGAGCGGCGCAAGTCCGGCGATCCGGAGGCGCAGGCGCCCAACTGGCTCGACACGCTGGCGGAACGCGGCCGTTACGGCCAGAAGACCTCGGCCGGCGTCTACCGCTACGAACCCGGCAGCCGCACTCCGATCCCTGATCCGGAGGTGGCGGCGGTGATCGAGGAAGACCGCCGGCGCCGTGGCATCACCCCGCGCACCGTCAGCGACGAGGAGGTCCGCGAACGCTGCCTCTATGCGATGGTGAACGAGGCGGCCAAGATCCTGGAGGAAGGCATCGCCGCCCGTCCGGTGGACATCGACGCCATCTGGCTGCACGGCTACGGCTTCCCGTCCTGGCGCGGCGGCCTGCTGTTCTGGGCCAACCAGGAAGGAGTCGGCAGGATCGCCGAGGCAGTTCAGCGTTACCACCGCGACATCGGCGGCCCGCAATGGCGCCCGTCCGCTTTGCTTCTGCAATGCGCGGCGGAGGGACGGCCCATCGGATGCTGAAACCGGAATGCGGATTTCAATCCTGAAACTGGTTTCTGTTACTGATTGTTAGGAATCTCCCCTATACTCTTTCGGCAGGGACGCTCCGTCGCGGTCATCCGGCCCCCCAGCCGGTGGACTCAGGGGAGCCGACCTGCACGAGGAACCCGGGCTTCACCGAAGGGGAACAGCATGAAGGACATCGCCGTCGCAGCCACCGACTGGGGTCTCCACGCCGTCGCCTGCAGCGGCCTTCGTGACGCTCCTCCTTCAGCCTGGCTCGGGACGTTGCGCACTGCGCTGTCCGGCGGCAGCAACGGGCGTGGCCTGTTCCTGGATCTGCGGGAGGTCGGCTTTTCCCCCCTGCCGTCCTCCCATGTGGGAGCCTTGGCCTCGGTCGTCGTCCAGGCCGGGATCAGCGCGGTTTTGGTGTCGGATCTCCGGCTCGGCCATGCGCTGTGCGATGCGGTTCGCCGCAGCGGCACGACTGGGGAAACCGCAGCCGGCCTGCGCGTCCTGTCCGCCGACGGCCGCGACCGGGTCGCCATCGCCGCCGCCTATCAGTGGCTGCTGAACGGGCGGGAACCTGCGGATGCCCTGCGGGTGTCCGACGGCCGCCCGTCGGTGCTGCCTTTCCCCACGACCGCGGCGCAGAAACGGCCGAACTCCCCCGGTTCCGCCCCCCTGCGCCACGCGTCGTGACCGCCGTGCCGTAACCGCATGTCTTTCCGCAGTCGTCGTCGTCTCAACTGCCTTGTCGCCCCGGCCGGACCCGTCCCGCCGGGGCTTTTTATGGGTGGAGCCCTGTCAGCCCGCCGAAAGCTCCGGAACGGCCAGCCTTGAACCGCAGGTTCCGCCACAGCCCGCGGCGCCGGATCACCCCCGTCTTGTAGAGGTCGTTGATGGTCTCGGCGAAAGCGTTGTCGTACGAGGAACAGCGAAAAGCCCTCTCTCCTTGCGGAGGCGGGCATTTTGTTGATTTGGTTGCGGGGGCGCGCAACCACCGAGAATTGAGTTTGCCAATTATCAGAATCTGAGCGTCGGGAAATATGGGGCAGAGGAATGTAGCGACATACTGGCTTGTCTTGCTTCGGCACTACTCCAAGCTTAGCCCTCAGTCTTTGAATATCGAATTTCTCTGAACTAAAGAGCCTATTCAGGACAGGGATTTATCGCAGAAGGGCTGACAGTCCGGCACCCATATTTAACGGCGTTCAGACTTTCTTCAGCAAATCACGGTCTCATTGCCAGTTGCTACTAGCAACTTCTGCCCCGGCGAAAGGGCCATGATGACAGACCCTCAGAAGGCCGACGCACCGTCCGCTCCGCTCATGACCATCCCTGAGGCGCTCGCTTCGGAAGCGGCAGAGGTGCTTCTGAGCGGAAATCGGCAGGCGCTACTGGCGGTGCAGGAGAAGATGGCGGAAGCCTTGAGCAACCAAGGCTTGCCTGGAAACGCCGCAGGCACGCTCGCGGAAGGCTGGATGCATGACTTCGCCGATGGACTCGGCGCCCATGCCACGCCGGATGCCGCCATCCTCCAGGCGAACCGGATCGCTGTGGGTGCCGCCGCGCGCATGGCTCAGGCGGTGCAGGACGCGGCATCCCTGACCGGCGAGCAGCGTATGGCGACGGCATTGGCCCAAGGACAGGGAGTGGACGCGCAATCACTGTCCGCCCCAGGCTCGGCAGCCGACCTGTCCGCCGCCCTGTTCAACGGCGTAATGGACCCGCTCGCCCGGCCGGCGGGGGCGGCGGACCCGATTGCCGCGCTGGCACAGTCCTTGAGCACGCCGGCGGCCCAAACGCCTCCTTCGGCGCCTCCGCTTTCTCCAGTGGACCAACTGACCGCCGCACTGGCCTCGGGCTCGGGTGTGCAGGAGGCGGTCAAGGCATTGGGAAGCAATCAGAGCAGCCACTTCGCCGATACGCTCGAACGGGCGCTGTCCAGCGGTTCCGAGTCCGACACAGCAGTCACCGCAGCCAAGGAACTGAGCGCCAGCAGCGAGGTTTTGGCCCACTCAGCCTCGGTTGCGCAGTCCGACGGAAACCTTATGCTCGCTACGCTGGCTTCCGGAGGCGCGGAGGCGCGCAATGCGCTGGGCGGCCCGGCCTTTGCCAGCGTCCTGAATGATGCGCTGGCCCGGGGTGGGGCGCCAGATGCGGCGCTCGGCGCGTCGGTCAGGGCACAATCGGACATGACGGCCAGCCAACATACCGCCGTCGTACCGGCGAAGCCGACCGACGCGCTGGTGGCGTCGCTTTCGTCCGGCCGCGACGTGGCCGAGACCGTAAAAACCTTCGCCACGGCCACCGGTATCGACGCGAAGGCATCCGGCGGGTTCGGTCAGGCTCTGGAAAGCGCACTATCGGCAGGCCATGAACCGGCCGGGGCACTGGGCGCGGCACGGCAGGACGTCGTCGCCCTGTCCGCCCTATCCGCCGAGACGATGAAAGGCGTCAAGGCCGATCCGCTGGTCACGGCGCTCGCCAGCGGGAATAATGTCCAGCAAGCCGTCCAGGCCTTAGGCGGAAGCGGAGCCGCATTCAGCGCGGCACTGGGACAGGCCTTGGCGGAAGGGCGGACCGCCGGGCAGGCCCTGGCGGCGGCCCGTCAGGCTGCGGAAACTGTCCAGCAGAATGCCCATGCCAGCGAGGTCCCGGTGTCGCCGCAGGACAAGGCTATGTCCGACCTCGCCAACCCGGACAAGGCCGCCGCTGCCAAAGAGTCCGACGATGGCAAGAAGACGGCCGAGGACACCGCACAGCACAGCAAAAGCGCAGACGGCAAGGCCGCCGAGCAGGTGGCGGACTCCTCGGCGAAAGACGGCAAGCAGGACGGGGAAGCGGATAAGGACGGCAACGCCGACAAGGGCGACGGCAAGGGCGATGCCAAGGAGAACGCAGGCGACAAACACGCGGCCGATGCCTCCGCCGATGGAACGCCCGCCGCGCCGGACTCCTCCTCTGCCCCGGCGGCAAAGCAGGCGACGATGAGCGAGGCCGCGCTCAAGACAATCAGCTTCGATCAGGCCGGCCTAACGGACAAGGCAACCGCAAACGACACGTCCACCCACGCCACCACATCCGCGGATGCGCGGCCAGCGGCCTCATCTCCGTCGGTGACCAAGGCGCTGACCACCACCGACGCCTTCGCCGTTGCCGCGCAAAGCCAGCAGCGGGCGGTCCAGGCGGCGGTCCAGGCCCTCGAGAACGCATCATCCGACACAACCGGCACCAGTTCGCCCAGCAACACGCCGACGCTTCCCTCCACTCCCAGCCTTCCGGCCGAGCAGCGTATCGCCGCGCCTACCCTGTCATCGTCCTTCGACGCAACGGCCTTGGCGAAGGCGCTGGCGGTGGCCGAGGGAACGACCGCTCCCGCCGGGTTCACCGTCTTCCACCTGATCGAATCGATGTTCCGTCCTGGCGAAACGGGCGGCAGCGTGGTCGGCGTCGCCATCGTGGGCAACAGCGGTTCGGCGCTCGGCATCTGGCAGTACAGCGTCGATGGCGGCAATTGGCTGGCTGTGGGCTCGGTTGCCGAAACGGCGGCCCTCGTTCTGCCGAGCAATGCCCTTCTCCGCTTCCTGCCGGCGGCAGGCGCCTCCGGACAAGCTCCGGCCCTGGACCTTCGGGCGGTGGGAGATGGGTGGACTGGCGGCTACAGCAGCGCCGAACACCGCCTGTTCACGATTGCCGGCACGGGAGGCACGACGCCCCTGTCGTCGGAGGTCGCGCAGCTTTCCCTTGAGATCACCCCCGTCAATGGCGCCCCGGTGGCGACCGGTGTTCAAGCGGTCCTGGATGCCGTGGCGGAGGACGGCACCAACCCGGCCGGCGCCAGCGTCTCCTCGCTGTTCGGCAAGCTGTTTTCCGATCCGAGCGATGCTGTTTTCGGAGCGGCCGGCAACGGCTTCGCCGGTGTGGCCGTGGTCGCCAATCCGGGCAACGCCGCCCAGGGCGAGTGGCAGTATTGGGACGGTGGCAATTGGATCGCGGTCGGCGCGGCGTCGGACGGCAATGCACTGCTTCTGTCCGCCGACACGATGCTGCGCTTCCTCCCCGTCGCCAACTGGAACGGCCAGCCACCCAGCCTGATGGTGCGTCTGGTCGATGATTCCCAGGGTGCCATCGTCAGCGGCGGCCGTGTCGACCTGAAAAGCCTCGGCGTCGGCGGAACGACACCCTACAGCGTGTCCGCCATCCTGCTCGACAGCCATGTGACCGCCGTCAATGACGCCCCGGTCGCCACCGGCACGACAGCGGCGTTGGCGCCTATCTTGGAGGATGCAGCCGACACAACCGGCACGACCGTCTCCGCCCTGTTCGGCAGCCTGTTCTCCGACCCGACGGACGCGGTGGCCGGCGGATCGACGGCGAACGCCTTCGCTGGGGTGCTGGTGATCGGCAACGCCGCCACAGCTGCCCAGGGCTCTTGGCAGTACTGGACCGGAACCGCCTGGACCGATATCGGCGCGGCGAGCGACGGCAACGGGCTGCTGCTGGCCGCCGGCACCACTCTGCGCTTCCTGCCCGCCACCGACTGGAACGGCACGACGCCGGCTCTGACCGTGAGGATGGTGGATGATTCTCAGGGCGCCTTCGCCAGCGGCGAGCGTGTCACCGAGACCACCGGCGGTGGGACCAGCCGCTTCAGTGCCGGTACCATCGCGCTGGCCGGCACCGTCGATGCCGCCAACGACGCCCCGGTCGCCACCGGCACCGCCGCGACCCTGCCGGACATCGCGGAGGACACCGCCGATCCAGCCGGGGCTACCGTCACCAGCCTGTTCGGCAGCCTGTTCTCCGACGCGGCCGACGCGGTGGCTGGGGGATCTTCGGCCAACGGCTTTGCCGGGATCGCCATCGTCGGCAATGCGGCGACCGCTACGCAAGGCGTTTGGCAATATTGGACCGGCACCGCCTGGGCGGCCGTGGGGGCGGTGTCGGAAGGATCGGCATTGGTGATTGCCGCCGGCGATCGCCTGCGTTTCCTGCCGGCCGCCGACTGGAACGGCACCACCCCGGCGCTGACGGTCCGGCTGATCGAGGAGGGCGGCGCCACCCTGACCGGAAGCCATGCCGACCTGACGCAGGGCGTCGGCGGCAGCACGGTCTACAGTGCCGAAACCATCGCGGTGACCGGAAGCGTCACAGCGGTCAACGACGCGCCGCAGGTCACCGCCGGCACGACCTCGCTGTCGACGGTGAAGGGCGTGGCCGTCGCGGTCACCGGGCTGTCGGTGTCGGACATCGACGCCGGTTCGACGCCGATGCTGGTCACCCTGTCCGCCGGACACGGAACCCTGACCCTGGCGAATGATGGGCTGGATGCCGTCATCACCGGCAACGGGACGGACACCGTCACCGTTCGGGCGACGCTTGCCACCATCGACAGTCTGCTGGGCGCCACCAATGGGCTTCTCTATACCGCAAGCTCCTACACCGGCGCCGACAGCATCCATATACAGGTGGATGACCAGGGCGGCGGTGGGGCGGGCGGGCCGCTGACCGCCGACGCATCCGTTGCCGTCACGGTGGTGCCGCCCAATGCCTCCCCGGCTCTGATCGACACCAATCTCTCCCTTTCCGTCGCGGCGGAGGCGCTGGCGCCGCCCACCTCCGGCACGGCGGGGATCGCCGTATCGACGCTGGTCGGCCTGAACGGCGCCGGACCGGCCAACGTCACCGACGGCGATGCGGGTTCCGTGACCGGCATCGCCCTGGTCGGCACCAACGAGAGCTATGGGCACTGGTGGTTCTCGACCGACGGCGGCACGACCTGGACCCTGGTCGGCACGGTCAACGACAGCGACTCCGCTTTGCTCCTGCGGTCGACCGACCGGCTCTATTTCCAGCCCAACGCGTCGGTGCCCGCCACCGTCAGCGGAGCCCTGACCATCCATGCCTGGGACCAGACCAGTGGAACCGCAGGCACCAAGGTGGCGATGGACACCAGCGCCGGCAGCGCCTTCTCCACCGCCACCGACAGCGTGACACTGCACCCCGGCGTGCTGATCCCGAACGGCTCCTTCGACAATGGGCTGAGCGGCTGGACCTACACCGGCGGCACCAGCGTCGGTTCGACCGGGGACGGTCATGAGGGCACCATCACCTCGGCGAGCGGGCAGACGCCGACCCAGTTGGAGGACTTCCTCGGCCTGACCCACGGCTCCATCGCCACCGCGACCGGGACTGTGCCGTCCGCCGGACATGCGATGAAGCTCGGCACGACCGTGACGGTGACGCAGGACACGACGCTGACCTTCGACTGGTCCTTCACCTTCACCGACAACGCGTCCTATCACGACTTCGCCTTTGTCAGCGTCAACGGCGTGGTGACGCTGCTGGCGAAAGAGGCGAGTGCCAGCGGCAGTTTCAGCGTGGTGGTGTCGGCAAACAGCACCCTGTCGCTCGGCTTCGGCACCTCCGACACCGGCGACAACAGCGTCAACCCGATCCTGCGCGTCGACAACGTCAAGCTCACCACCGTCGCCAGCGATCCCATCGTGCTGGACATGACCGGACAGGGGCTGGCCCTGCGTCCGCTGTCCGACGGCATCCATTTCGACGTGACCGGCGACGGCGTCGCCGACAGCACCGGCTGGGTCGGGGCCGGCAACGCCCTACTGGTACAGGACAGCAACGGCGACGGCCGCATCAACGACGCACACGAACTGGTATCGGAGCAGTTCGGCACCGGCTTCAACAGCAGCCTGGAGGCGATGGCATCCCTCGACCGCAACCATGACGGACGCCTGGATTCGACAGACGACGCCTTCGCCACGCTGAAGGTCTGGCAGGATGTCAACGGCGACGGAATAAGCCAGCCCAGTGAACTGCGGAGCCTCTCCGAAGCGGGCATCCGCTCCATCGCCACCACATCGACACCAAGCGACGCGAGCCTCGCCGGTAGCCGGATCCTGGGCACCACCAGCATGACGATGGCCAACGGCAGCACCCAAATGGTGGCCGGCGTCGCGTTCGACGTAAAGGCCGCCTCCGCGGCACAGGTCCAGATCCAGCCGACGGCGTTCGCCCCGGCCAGTGCCGCTCACAATGCGGTGCCAGGGACCAACTTCACCAGTCTTCTGGCGTCCGGCCTTGGCCTGCCCACCGACGCGGGAGTTGTGCTGCAGCCGGATTCCTCTCATTTGCTCGCATGGAGCCCGGAGTCGCACGCTCCCGATCAACATCATTTGCAAAACAGCGATGCGTCAAACGTGCATCACATAAACGGATCCTAATAGAAATGTCGAATTTAGAGGATTTATTAAGCAATTGAACACTGTTTTGTCTTAATTTCTGACGAGATCGGTCGGCTATATTCACCAGCGCAACAAGTCGCAAAGCGTCAGCCGACAGCGTTTCCCAGGACCTTCATGCGAAAATTTTTCTTTTACGCCACGGCCTGGCTTGCGCTTCTTGGCGGAGGTGCGCAACCTTCGATTGCATCGCCGCGCGAAGACGTGATCTCGCTGATTGCCAAGGCGACGGAAACGCATGACCGTCTGAGAGGGGCGGAGGCGGCAGCCGACTCCGCACGCAATGGCCTGCGGATCAGCCATGGCGGCTGGTATCCGACGCTCAGCCTGTCGGCCAACGGCGGACGCGAAACCACCGAAAAGCCGGCGGGCCTTCCCAACACGGACCTGAACGCCGGCCAGCTTTCGGTACGCGCGACCCAGCTGATCTGGGACTTCGATGCGACCAATGCCGACATCCGACGGGCGCAAGTCTCAGTCGTCCGCGCCGACATCGCGGTGGAGCGCACCCGCCAGGAGTTGCTGGTGGAAGGCCTCTCCGCCTACGCCAATCTCGTCCGCGCCCACCGTCTGCTCACCTTCGCCCGCCAGTCGGAAGACAACATCCGCCGCCAGACCGGCCTTGAGGAGGTCCGCCTTCAGGAGGGCTACGGCTTCTCCACCGACGTCCTGCAGGCGAAGAGCCAGCTTGCCGGCGCCCAGGCCCGCCGCGTCGCCGCCGAAGAGGCGATGCAGACCGCGCTGAGCCGCTTCCAGGCCTATTTCGGCCATGTGTCCTTCCGGCTGGACGGCGCCGAGGTTCTGGCGATGACCAAAGCCACCCTGCCCCCGTCGATGGACGCGGCTGTGGAGGAGGCGCGCCGCCACAATCCGCGTCTACAGGAGTTGGCCCTGACCACCGCCGCGGCAGAGGAGGCCGTGACCTCGGTGCGCGGCCGCAGCCTCTATCCCCGGGTCGAAGGCTTCGTCGAGCGCAACATCAAGCGCGACGTCGCCGGCCAGCCCGGACGGCAGAACGAGCTGCTGTTCAAGCTGCAGGTCACCTTTTCGCTGAACACCGGCCTGACAGCGATCAACAGCGTCCGCCTCGCCGAGGCCGACCTGCGCGCCGCCGACGCCAACTGGGCCGATCAGGAGCGCACGGTGCTGGAAACCGTCCGCAACAGCTGGAACCGGCTGGCAAGCGCCCGGTCTCAGGTGAAGCTGCTGAACGATCAGGCGAGCCTCGCCGCCGGCTTCCTCGATGTGGCGCGGGCGGAGCGTGAGTTGGGCTCCCGGTCGCTCATCGACATCCTGTCGGGCGAGACGACGCTGATCAACGCCCGCAGCGACGCCGCCGCCGCCGAGACGGAACTGGTTCTCGCCGGCTACCGCCTGCTGGCCGCCATGGGCCGGCTCAGCGTTGCCGACATCCAGACCAAGCCGATGCCGAAACTGGCGGCAATGGGACGCGGCCTGTTCGACGACCCCGGCAGGCAGGAACCGGCGCCTCCCGCCAAACGGGATTCGAAGCGCAAGCGCGGGAAGGGAGACCAGCAATGACCGGCGGCGCCATCGGCCTGCTGCTTCTGCGGCTTCGCGCAAATCTGCGGCTGACGACCCGCGTCTTCGCGGCCTCGTTCGCCGCGAACCTGCTCGGCCTCGCCTCCTCCTTCTACACCATGCTGGTGCTGAACCGGTATGTGACGCACGGCGTCGATTCCACGCTCGTGGCGCTGACCGTCGGCGTCGTGCTGTCCATCGCTTTCGAACATTTGTTCCGCCATGTCCGGCTGGGCATCGCTGGACGCATCGGCCGTGCCGAGCATGAGCGGCTGGCGACCGGCGCCTTCGGCATCCTGCTGACCGCACGGAGCGGAGCCGGTTCGGCGGAAGGCGACGCCGCCCGGCGTGAGGCGATGCGGGCGCCCGAACAGATCGACGCGGCATTGGGCTCCGCCAATCTGGCGACGCTGTTCGATCTGCCGTTCGCGCTGGGCTTCATCGTCGTGGTCGCGCTGGTCTCCTGGCCGCTGGCGGCGATCTGCGTCCTCTTCACTCTGTTGTCGATCGGTGCCGGCCTGCTGGCCCAGGCGGACATGCGGGCGGTCGGACGCGATCTGGCCCAGGCGGGCGCCGAAGCGCAGGGTCTCGTCACCTCCGCCATCGTCGGCCGCGACGCGGTCGCCCTGTTCGGCGGCGCGAAGCCGCTGCTGAGCGAGTGGCAGCGGGCGGCGAAGGCACTGCGGACGATGCGCGAGCGGATGTCGATGCGACAGGGCCGCGCCCAGTCGATGGCACAAAGCCTCCAGGCGCTGCAGGGCGTGGCGGTCATCGCCACCGGTGCCGTGCTGGTGGTGCGCGGCGAACTGGATGTCGGCTCATTGATCGGCGTCAACCTGCTGGTCGGCCGGGCGCTGGCTCCCTTCACCCGGCTGGCGCAGATCGGCGAATCGCTGGCGATGGCGCGGCAGGCGCAGAGCCGTCTGGAGCAGTTCGCCCGCACGGCGGTGGAGCCGCAGACCGGCACCAGCCTGCCCCGCTATGGCGGGACGCTGGAACTTCGCGACCTGACCTACACCCCGGCCGGCGCCGTCACCCCGTTGCTGCGCCGCCTGTCGCTGTTGGTCCCCGCCGGCAACATCCTGGTGCTGAAGGGCCGGAACGGATCGGGCAAATCGACGCTGATCCGCCTGGTCGCCGGGCTGGTCGATCCGCAGGAAGGGGCAGTGCTGGCCGACGGCGTCGACATCCGCAAATTCGCCCCGCTCTGGTGGCGTCAGCAGATCGGTTATCTGCCGCAGGAGCCGGTCTTTCTCAACCGGACCATCCGGGAGAACCTGCTGCTCGCCAACCCGCGTTTGTCCGAGACGGAGTTGCAGGCCGTTCTTCACCGTGCCGGCGCCGACCGCGCGGTCGCCGACTGCGCCCAGGGGTTGGACACGCCGCTGCGCAATTTCGGCCAGGAACTGCCGGTCGGCCATCGGCGCAGGCTGGCGCTCGCCCGCGCACTCGCGGTCGGCGGACGGCTGATCCTGCTGGACGAGCCGACCGACGGGCTGGATGCCGAAGGTACCGCCGTCGTCTACCGTACGCTGATCGAACTGGCGCGCGCCGGCCACACCGTGGTCATCGCCTCGCATGATTCGCGCATCCTCCAGGGCGCCTCACTGGTGCTCGACCTCGACCGCCCGCAGGACATGGCGATGCCCCCCGACACGGCCGCAATGGTGGCGTCATGAAGCCGCTTCCCCTGCTGACCCGCAAGCCGGTCGCCGGCCCTACCCTTCCTCTGGGGGGCGCGACGGCACCGGCACTGCCCTTCACCACTGCCACGACGCCGGAGACCGAAGGCCGCTTCGGCGACGGGTTGTTCGCCGTCGGCATCGCCGCCTTCCTGGCTGCGGTGGGCTGGGCGTCGGTCGCCGAGCTGAACGTCTCAAGCAGCGCTCCCGGCGACGTGGTGCCGCTGGCCTACAACCAGTCGGTCCAGCATTTCGAAGGCGGCATCGTCCGCGACATCCTGGTGCAGGAAGGCGATTCGGTGAAGGCCGGGCAGATTCTGGTCGAGCTGGATCAGACCAAGACGCGCGCAGACCTTGAGGAATTGCGCCTGCGCCTCGGCTCGCTCTCCGCCGACATCGCCCGGCTGGAGGCCGAGGTCGCGCGCCGCGACAGCATCGACTTTCCCGACAAGCTGAGCCGCGAGCGGCCGGATCTGGTGGCGCAGACCCGCGACCTGTTCCGCGCCCGGCGCGACCGGCTGGCCTCCGACCTCGACATCCAGCGCCAGGACATCGTCCAGCGCGAACAGCAGATGGCCGCCGTCCGCGCCCGCATCGCCGGCTCCCAGGTGGCGCAGGGCCTGATCCGCGAGCAGCTGTCCATCAGCGAAAGCCTGCTGAAACGCGAGATCACCAACCGCATGAAGCATCTGGAGTTGCTGCGCGACGATGCCCGCATCACCGGTTCAATCGCCGAAGATCGGGCCACCCTGGCCCAGGCCGAAGCGGCTCTGGCCGAGGCCCGCAGCAAGCTGGTGTGGATCGGCCGCAAATATGAGGAAGAGGGCCGCAACGCGCTCGACGAGGCGCGGCGCAACCACAGCGAACTGTCGCAGCGGCTGACCCGTTACCAGGACAGCCTGGATCGCTCCAGCATGCGCGCGCCGATGGACGGCATCGTCAAGACACTGGCGGTCTCCACCAAGGGCGCCGTCGTCAAGGCGGGGGAAACCGTGGTGGAGCTGGTGCCGCGCGACGGCAATCTGGTGGTGGACGCCCGCCTGCCGGTGCAGGACATCGGCTATGTCCGCGCCGACCAACCGGTGGTGGTGACGCTCGCCGGCAGCGACGCCTCACGCTTCGGCCATATCGAGGGCCGGGTGCGGACGATCAGCCCCGACACCCTGCTCGATGCCAACAAGCAGTCCTACTACAAGGTGCGCGTCGAGCTGCCGGTGACCCGCTTCGACTATGGCGGCAAGACCTACGAGCTTTTCCCCGGCGTGCGGGTGACCTGCAGCATCCTGACCGGGCGCCGCACCATCCTCGACTATGTCTTCTCGCCGGTCCTAAACGGCCTCCAGCACGCGATGCAGGAGCGCTGAGGGTGATCCGCGCGGCACGATTTTCCCCTCCCCCGAGGTTCACCCGATGCTGAGTTCGCTCCAGCCCCGTTCCCGGCCGCCGCTGCGCTGGTCGCACATGACCAAGAAGGCGCGCTTCGCCCTGATCCTGGCGGCGGCGATGCTGGTCACCGTGCTGGTGTCCCTGGTGGTGCGCGCCGGCTTCCTCGGCGAACGCGGCGGCGAGCCAGTGACGCTTGCCGTGGTCGGACCGCTGAGCGGACCGGACGCCGCACTGGGGCTTGCGCTGCGCAAGGGTGCGGCGTTGCGTGCCGACACCATCAACGCGGCGGGCGGCATCGGCGGCCGGCCGGTGGAGATCAGGCCCTTCGACGACGAGGGCGACAAGGGAAAGTCGCTGGAGATCGCCCGGCGCATCGCCAACGATCCCGCCATCGTCGCGGTGATCGGCCACACGCCGGAGGCCACCGACAGCGCCACCGCCATCTATGCCCAGAAGAAGATCCCGCTGATCGCCCCGCGCCCGCTGGTCCGCCCGGCGGATGCGGCGCCCAGCCCCTGGCTGTTCAGCATCGCCTTCGACCGCACGCATGAGACCCGCTTCCTCGCCAACTACGTCCGCAACGTGGTGGGCGAACCGATGGTCGCCGTCATCCGCGAAGACAGCGAGCAGGCGGCCACCCTGGCCGGCCAGTTCGACACCATCCTCCAGCGTTTCGGTACCAAGCTGGTCAACCAGTGGACCTACGCCCCCGGACGCGGCGGAGCCGGCGCCCTGCCGACGCTCGCCCAGGCGGTGAAGGAGAAGATGCCGACCGGCGCCGTCGTCGTCATCGGGTCGGCGGTGGACAGCGCCCGCGTGGTGGTCGCGCTGCGCGATGCCGGCGTGCGCAACCTGATCGCCGGCGGTTCCGAAATGGCGACCGCCGCCTTCCGCACCGAAATCGTCGCCCAGACCCAGGCCAATCCCAAGGCGCTGACGCCGGAGGCCTACGGCCATGGCCTGCTGGTCGCGTCGCCCGTTCTGTTCGACACGGCGAACGAGCGGGCGCAACGCTTCTACGGCCAGTATGTCAAACGCTTCAACGCGGTGCCCGACTGGGCGGCGGCGCTGGGGGCCGACGGCGTCGACCTGATCGCCGGCGCCATCGCAGCCTCCCCCGCCAGCGCCGGCAAGCCGGACGGCGACGCGCTGCGCCTCGCCATCGCCGGCCACGACCGGACCGAGAACGCCTTCCAGGCCAATGCCGGCGCCTGGACCTTCGACGCCCGCGGGCAGGCGACGCTGCCGGTGATGATGGCGACCTACAACGGCCTGAACCCGGTGGCGGCGCTGACCCAGCTGCAGCCGATCCGCGAGGCCGGCGTCTCCAACTTCCTGGAGGAGGTGCAGCGGGGGCGAGCGCTCTACGTCAACGACCGCTTTATGTACAAGACGGACGTCATTTATACCGGCGTCCAGCTGCACGAGATCCGCGACCTCAATCCCGATGCCAACGAAGCGACGCTGAACCTGACCATCTGGTTCCGCTACCGCGGCGCGTTCAATCCGGCCGATGTCGTCTTCACCAACGCGGTCAAGCCGGTGGAACTCGGCAAGCCCTACCGCGAGGAACGCGGCGAGGTGACCACCTACGTCGCCTACCGGATCGAGGGGCGCTTCGCACTCGACTTCTCCGACCAGCGTCCGCCCTACGGCAGCCATTCGGTCGGCGTCAGCTTCCGCCACCGGACGCAGAACCGGAATACCGTGATGTTCGTCACCGACGTGCTCGGCATGTCGCTGGTGAACACCAACGACTTCGTGGAGAAGCTGAAGGCGATGGCGGCGGCGGAAACCGCCTCGGCCGCCGATCTCAGCCTCGCCGACCGCTTCCGCCGGGCGATGGAGGGCGAAAGCGAAAGCTCCACCCTGCTCGACCAGCTGCGCGCCCGGCGGGTGCTCGCCCCCTCGCCCGGCTGGCGGCTGGCGCGTGCCTGGATTTCCCAGGACGTCACCAGCGTCAGCAGCGAGGGCGACCCCAACTATGTCGGCTTCGGCCGGCCGCAGCCGGACTTCTCCCGCGTCGATTTCGGCGTGGTGGCGACACCGGACGCACCGGCGGCGCGCGACTTCATCCATCGCGACTTCTTCGTCTACATCGCCATCTTCAGCGCCGTCCTGGCGGTCTTCGCCGCCTTCATGGACCGGCGCGACCGCGGCCAGTTCTGGAAGATCCAGACGCTGTTCATGCGCATCCTGTCCTGGCCGCTTCTGCTGATGTCGGCCGGCAACATCGCGCTGGATCAGGCGGTGGCGACGCTGCCGGCCAGCGGCATCGCCATGGTGGTGAACGGCATCAACGTGCTGTGGTGGATCGTGCCGGCGATCCTGGTCGACCGCACGCTGGAACGCTTCGTCTGGACCCCGCTGGAGATCCGCACCCAGCGCCGCATCCCGGCGATCGTCCGCCGCTTCTCCACCCTGATCGTCTTCGGCTTCGCCGGCTGCGGCATCATCGCCTTCGTGCTGAAGCAGCCGATCACCAGCCTGCTGGCCGCCTCCGGCCTCGTCGGCATGGTCGTCGGCCTCGCCATCCAGGCGAACATCGCCAACGTCTTCTCCGGCATCGTCCTCAACATCGAACGGCCATTCCAGATCGGCGACAGCATCCAGATCACCGACATCGTCCGCGGCATCGTGGTGGACATGACGTGGCGAACGGTGCGGGTGCGCAACGTCGCCGGCTTCATCGTCGCCATGCCCAACGCCAAGGTGTCGGAGGCCACCGTCGTCAATTTCAGCGTGGTCGAACGCGTCTCGATGAAGCTGGAATATTTCGCCGATGCGCGCCACGACCCCGGACGGATGGGCGGCCTGCTGACCAGTGCGCTGCGCGCCACCGACCGGGTGATGCCCAGCGCGACCGGCGGTCTGCCTTTCGTCCGCTATGACGGCTTCCGCGCCGTCAACGGCCAGTGGCTGTGCAAGTACAACCTGTTCTTCTGGGTCAAGGACCACGACGCCAGCTTCGCCGTGCCGGAACTGGTCTGGCGGTCCGTCTACCGCACGCTGGCCGATGCCGGCATCGACCCGACACCGCCCGACCTGATGGAAGCCGGTGCCGCGATCGGCGCCGCCACCGGCACCGTCACGGCCATTCCGGCATGAGCAGGACCATTCCGATGACACGCCCCTTCTTCTGCCGCCGGCTCGCCGCGGCGATGCTGCTGCCGGTCCTGCTCGCCGGGGCGGGCTGTGCCCCGCTCGGCGGCGAAAAATCCGCCGCGATCCTGGAGCGGGTGGCCGACGGCGACTATGACGTCGGTATCCATTATCCGTCCAAGCGCACCCGCTATGTGATGATCGTCGAGGACGACGAGGAGTCCTTCGCCATCACCAACCGCCCGACGAACGGCAAGGATACAGCCGGCCCGGTGACGATTCCGGCAGAGGAACCGGCCGTACCCCAGCGGAATGACCGGGTGCTTGCCCCCTGCGCCGGGTCGGCCGGCAACTGGTATCGCCACACGCCGGCCGGCTATGTCTGCGCCGGTCAGCCGGGCGCCGCGTCCGCGGCGGCAGGTGGCTGACGATGAAGCGTCTGGCTCTGACGATCGCCCTGCTGCTTGCAGGCTGCGCTGCGGACAGGTCCGCTCGTCCGGACGCGAATGGCGGCGCGAGCGGAAACTCCGCCCCCATTCTTCGCATCGAGGCCGATGCCGACGCCAACGACCGCCATCCGGTGGCCGTCGACGTGGTCCGGGTGGTTGACGGCGAACTGGCGCGCCGGCTCGGTTCGCTCGACGCCGCAAGCTGGTTTCGTGATCGGGCCGCCCTGAACGGTGAGGCCGCCGGGCGGATCGCCATCGCGTCGTGGGAGATGGTGCCCGGTCAGAGCGTGATCCTGCACAACCTGCCCCCCTTCACCGCCACACCGACCGCAACCATCGTCTTCGCCCGCTACGGCACGCCGGGCGTCCACCGTCAGTCGCTGGATGGCGCGGGCGCCCTGGACATCCGGCTGGGCCGCAACGGCTTCACCGTGGCTACGCTGCCGAAGGACACAGCACCGTGACCGTTGGGCCTTCCTCGCCTGCCCGCTTGTCCGGCCAAGCTCCGGCCGCGCCGGCTCTCACCCAGGGAGCGACGCGCGGAACCGGACCGGGTGTTTTGCCCCTGTTCCGCGCCTTCCACACCGATCTGCTGGCCGGCTGCGCTCAGGAGCAGGCCCCCGTCGGATCGGTGGCCGAACGGCTGGTCGCGACGCTCCATGGCATGAGCACCGCGGCGACCGCCCAGGGACCTGCGGCCCATGGCATGGTGGTGAAGGCGGTTTTTGCGATGGCGATGCTGGCCGACCGGGCGCTGTCCCAGGTGAAGCCGGCCGATGCCGTCGTCGCCGGCCGCCTGTTCGGCGCGAACGCCACGTTGCAAACCCTGTTCGTCCAGACCGACGACCTGATCCGCCAGGGCGCCAAGGCCGACCGCGGGCTGGCCACCGTCTACCTTGCAACGCTGGCTCTCGGCTTCCCCGACGACGCCCAGGCGGCGGCCCGGCGTTCTCCGTTGCACCGGATCGTTACCAGCAAGGAAGGTGGAACCGAGCCGATTCAGGCCGGCCTTGCCAGCCCGCGCGCCTATGATCCGCCAGCGGGTGCCGTGCTCGGCACCTTCCGTCCGTCGGCGCGGCGCTGGTGGATGGCCGCCGGCGGCGTGGCGGCACTGTTCCTGATGGTTTCGCATCTGCTGTGGTCCACCGCAGTGAACGAGCTTCAGCGTGACCTGCGCGGCGCCCGGTCCGCGGTCGAGGATATGGGGCTGTCATGGTCCTATTGATCCTGACGCTGGAGTTCCTGCTCTCCTCCATCGGCTCGGCCATCGGCTGGGTCCTGTCCTTCGTCTTCGCCCTTCTGCCCTACGCGCTGGCGGCACTTCCAGCCTACATTCTCTACCGGGCGGCCCGGACGGTCTGGCCCAAACTGCGCGCCCGGTTGCGCCGTCGCCGCAAGCCCGCCGCCAAGGCGCCGGCCCGCAACAGGGCGGCCGCGCGCAAGGCCATGCCTTCCTCGCCCCTGCATGTGAGGGCGGAGACCCCACCTCCGTCGAAAGCCACCGCCGGCAAGCCTCCGCTGGCCCGCATCTACGGCGAAGGCCTGGATATCCTGACCCGGCAGATGCGCGGTCCCCTGCGGCGCGGTGACATTCCCTGGTTCCTCGCCTTCGGCGTCGGCGGTCCGGCGCTGCTCGCCACCGACCCGACTCATGTCACCTGGCCGGAGGATGGCAGCACCGGCGACGGCTGCTGGTGGTTCTGCGAAGGGGCGGCGATCCTGCACGCAGGCGCCGATTCCGCCGACGGCTCAAAGCTCGACGCCTCCTGGCCGTCGCTGGTCGCGGCGATGGCCAAGCGGCCGATGCGCCGGCCGCTGGACGGCATCCTGCTGATGGTCGGCGCCGACGAACTGTGCGCCGCCACCGAACGCGAGGCGCCGCGCAAGGCTTTGGCCAAGCGGGCGGAGTCCCTGCGCGCCCGGCTGCGGGCGATCCGCGATGACCTCGGCATGGTCTGCCCGGTTCATGTGGTCGTGGTGCGGGCGGAGGCCCTAGACGGCTTCGCCGACCTCTGCGCCGCGGTTCCCTCGGCCCTGCTGGACAGCACGCTGGGGTGGACCAGCCAGCAGGACTGGCTGCTGCCTTTCGAGCCCGCCCGGGTGGGCGAGGCGTTCGACGCCGTCCGGTCGGACCTGGCACTGCTGGAGGCGGACGCTCTTGCCGCCGGAACCGCGGGGGTGCGCCTGCCACTGCTCGCTTCGTCCCTGGAAGCGCTGCGGCACCCGCTGGCGCTGTTCCTCGATGGTGCGTTGGGAGGGGATGAGGCCACAGAACCCTTTCCGTTGCGCGGCATCGCCCTGACGGGTGCCTGTGCGACCGCGACGGGCGGACGGCGCCCGGCCTTTGCCCGTGACCTGCTGCCCGGCCGCGCCTTCGCCGAACCCGGCTATGGCCGTCCGTCCGAGGCCGCGTTCCTGAAAGGCCGCCGCCGTCGCCGGATCGCGCAGGCCACGCTGGCCGCATCCGCCACGGTCCTGTCGCTCGCGGCGTGGCAGGGCTTCGCCACCGTCACGGCCGGCAGCCCCGCCGTCGCGGACTCGGTCGCCGACCTGCGGCGGTCGCTGCTGTCGCACAACGCCGTTGCCGACGCTGCCTTGGCGACCCGCGTGATCGCCGCCACCGCCGCGATGGAACGCGACCAGCTCGCCACGCCGCTGCTGCCGACCTCCCTGTTCAGCAGCGTCGACGAGGACAAGCGGCGGCTCGCGTCGGTCACCCTGCGCCGCGCGGTTCTGCGGCCGATCCGCGACGCGCTGCTGCCCAGTTCCACCCTGACCAACCTGCCTCCCGTCACCAATCCCCGCAGCGTCGAAGAATTGCCGGCCTTCCGCCGGCTGGCTGCACAGTTGGACCGCATCGGCGGCCGGCGCGACGCACTGGAGCGTTACGACCGCTTCCGCCGCAACAGCGGGTTCGACGAACTGATCGCGCTGGCGGAAAGCGTCTATGGTGCCGTCCCCCGCCCGCCGGTGACGGCGACCGACGGCTTCATCACGCGCATCGCCGCCGGTGCCGACCTTCCCAACCTGGATGCCAGGACCATCGCGGTCGCCTTGCGGGCGGAGTCGGTGCAACTCGCCACTCCGCTCGCCGAGGAACTCTATACCCGCAACCCCTTGCGCCTTCGCGCGCAGGCGCTGGCCAACCGTCTGCAGAACCTTCCCGAGGCACCGACCGAAGAGGATGTCGCAGAGGTCCGCCGGCTGGCCGATGCCGTCACCGAGGCCGCCGGCTGGCCGATCGCCGCCGCGTTGCAGGCCCCCGCGCGCGGGTTGCCGGATGCTGTCAAGCTGGCGCTTCAGAAGGCGGCGATCGCCGATCTGCCCGGCCGCGACACCACCGAGCGCATCACGGAAGCGCTGTCGACCGCCGCCACGTCGGCCCGCGCCGCCGTCCTGGCGCTTGAGGCTGTCCCGGTCGGCCGCCTGCTCGCAAGCGGCGAGGGAGGAGCGCTGGCCTTGAACCCGGCTGTCGCCGCACTGCCGGACCAAATGGCCGCTACCTTGGCCAGCAGAGTGCCGGACGAACCGGCGCCGGCCAAACCCGCTGCCCCTGAAAGCAAACCCGTGGAGTCCGTTTCGGCCGCACCGCCTGTCGAGCCGCGTCCGGCGCCGCCGGTCCAGGCAGCGGTTGCTCCCATGCCCGAACGACCGGTTGCCGCCAGTCCGGCGCCTGCACCGTACACGCCGCCGCCGCCCCTGCCGGTACCGCCCGCCGGGATTTCGGCCCCCGATACCGGCGCGGCGGTGGCGACGCTCGACGCGACCTTCTCCCAGTCGCTGGCAGGCCGCTTCCCCTTCGTCCGTCCGGACCTCGCCCGCGGCGCGCCCGATGCCGATCCCAAGGAGGTTCGCCGCTTCTTCGAGCAGCTTGACGAGAACCGGCCCGCGATCACGAGGGCGGCGACGCCCGAACTCGCTGCTTTCCTGGAGAAGATGGAAGCGGCACGGCCGCTGCTCGACGCGGTCGCACGCAATGCGCCCGTAAGGGTGCGTTTTACCTACGGCACCAACCGGACGCAGGAGCTTGGGGCGGAACATATCATCGATTGGTCGGTCCGTTCCGGAAGCGGTGCGGTCGGCGCCTCCACCGGGTCCGAGCCGATGGTCTGGAAGATCGGTCAGCCGCTGCAGATCAGCTTCCGCTGGGCGTCCGGTTCGCCCTACCGGCCGAAAAGCGCCAGGGCGAGCGAGGCCGAGGCCGTTGCGGGCGACACGTTGACCCTGGTGGAACGCGGCTCATGGGCTCTGCTCCGCCTGTTGAGAAGCCGGTCGGCTCCCTCCTCAGCCACCGGTGACGGCGTCTTGCTGCGCATCGCCTTGCCGACCCAGACCATCGGCGGCGAACCGGCGCGCGACACGATCCTGTTCATGACGGCGTCGATTGCCGCCGGATCGCGCGCGTCCCTGTCGCCCAGGGCGCTCGATCTGCCGTTCCGATTCCCTTCCAGGTAGCAAAATACAGTGACCACAAGAAAAGAAGATGACGAATTTCGTTACAATCCACAGCAAGGCGATACAATATCCTTTCAAAACCCCAGTAACCCTGATTGCGGCTTAATACGATTTTAATCAATAAAAACGTATCAGTAGGTTATCTCACGCCAATCCGGCAGACTTATGGGTTCTGCCGGAAAACCGATCTAATCATGATTTGCTAATTTCTTCGCTGCCCCTAAGCAGCAAACGCCATTTGTTTGTCAATCGCTGCGTCCGCAATTGACGAAAGGCTGCTGCTTTCCCCCAGGAAGCTCGGCTCGGCGATGCGAGATGCATGTAAACGTGTGTTTCGCGTCGGAATATCCACCACCGATCAACACTTCCCGACCCGAGAAAGGCTTCGGATCATGGTAGACCGTAAGAAGCGTGCCCAGGACCTGATCAAGTATCACAGCTACGCCTCCGGCGCCTTCGGGCTGATCCCGGTTCCGGGCGCCGACGTCGCCGCCGTCAGCGCGGCGCAGCTGAACCTCGTCCACAAGCTCGCCAAGCTGTACGAAGTCGAGTTCGCGCAGGAGCGGACCCGCGCCATCGTCGGCGCCCTGCTGGGCGGCGTCATGCCGGGGGCTCTCAGCTCCAGCGTCCTCGGCTCCGCCGTCAAGGCCGTCCCCTTCATCGGCACCGCTCTCGGCGTGGCGGTGATGCCGGCGCTGTCTCTGGCAGCGACCCGGGCTCTGGGCCAGGTGTTCGCCCAGCATTTCGAGACCGGCGGCACGCTGCTGGACTTCGATATCGATGCGATGCGCGAGTATTTCCGCAAGGAGTTCGAGGCCGCCAAGGGTGAGGCCGCCGACGCCCCGGCCGCCGCACCGCAGATGGACGAACAGCCGATCCAGAAGGCCGGTTAAGGCCTGAACGACGGAACGCCGGGTAAAGAGGGAAGCATCGCCGTGCTCGAGCTGATCTATATCGGTCTCTGCCTGCTGGTCGGGTTCCTGGGGATCGGCCGCCGCGGCGGCTTCCTGCTTTACGCCTTTCTGGCGGTGGTTTTGACGCCGCCCGGCGCTCTCCTCGTCATGATCCTGCTGACCACCCGCCGCAAGAAGCCGGCGAAGGCGTGATCGCAGCCATGACCTCCACCCATTTCACGGCACCGCCACGCCGTCCGCTGGTTGCGACTCTGCTGCTGGGCCTGCTGGCTCTGCTTGCCATGTCCTTCCCGGCGAACGCGGAATATTGGACCGTGGCGTCGGAAGACCATTTCCCGCCCTATAATTACTCCTTCAACGGCAATCGCACTGGCATCGACACCGAAATTGTCAACGCGCTGCTGAAGGAGTTGGGCGTCACCCCGGTCCACCGCCCGCTGTCCTGGTCAGAGGTGGTGCAGGCGATGGACGAGAACACCGCTGACATCGGCTTCCAGTTCATCGCGTCACCCGCCCGCTTCGCGCAATACAACATGATTGGGCCGTTCCGCACCGGCACGACGGTGTTCATGGTGCGCAAGGATTCGACAATCACCTTCGACCGGCTTGAGGATCTCACTCCCTACCGGATCGGCGTGGTCGACGGCTTCTCCTACGCGCCCGATTTCGACGCGGCGACCTATCTGGACAAGCTCGCCTCCAGCAGCAACGTGGTCAATTTCCGCCGCCTCATCCTGGGTCGGGTCGATGTCATCATCGGCGACCTGCATGTGCTGAACTACATGGCGAAGCAGGACGGCCGGCTGAAGGACGTGCGCGTGCTGCCCAAGCCCGCCGGCCTGATCCCCCGCTACATCGCCCTGCCGAAGGCGCGCAAGGAAAAGGCGGAGCGCCTGCAGGCCGCCTTCGTCAAGCTGCGCGACAACGGCACCATCGCCCGCATCCTCGACAACTGGTTGGCGGAGTGATCGGGCGATGGGCAAGCGCACTCCTCCCCCCAGTCGGCCGCCGTCCTATCTGCTGCCGCTGATCGGCCTCGCCGACCGCAGCATCCTGACCCGGCTGGTCGTGACCGGCTGCGTCGCCGCCACCGCCAACCTCATCAGCCTGATGAGCCTCAGCGCGGAACTGAGCGGCTGGATGCGCGGCGAGGTGCTCGACACTCCCTTCCTGGTCTTCTGCCTGTCGCTGCTGGTCGCTTATGCCTTCAGCAAGCGCTTCGTCGCCCTGACGCTGACCACAGCCTTCAGCGCGCTGGCTGGGGTTCGGCGCCGCTTCCTGCTTCATGTCACGCTGGGGGGCCATGCCGACATCCTTGATCTGCAGGCCAAGCGGTCCTTCGATCTGGGCAACCACCATCTGGAGCGCATCGCGGCCCTGCTGCCCAACCTGTCGATCGCCGCCAACATGATGCTGGTGGCGGCGGTTGCCTACCTCTACCTGTGGACGCTGTCGACCGTGGGCGCCACGCTGCTGCTGGTCGCGGCGCTGATGGTGGGCGGCTGGTACGTACGCGAGGCGCAGCGGACCCGCGCCCTGCTGACGGATGCCAAGGAGTCCGAGTTGCGGATGCTCCAGGGCTTTTCCGAGCTGGTCGGCGGCAATGCCGAGATCAAGCTGGGGAAGGCGCGGCGCGATGAGCTGTCCCAGGCGGTGGAGGCCGACGTCGCCCGCTGGGAAGAGCTGAAACGCCGCCACGGCCGCAATCTGGGCGAGCTGTTCTCCTGGATCGCGACCATCATCATCGGCTTCTCGGCGGTCTTCGTCTTCATCTTCCCGCGCATGGGCGCGATGTCGGTGTCCGAACTGCCGCTGGTCACCTCGGTTATCCTGTTCCTGGCCCGCCCGCTGTCGAAATTCCTCAACGCCGTGCCCGACTATGTGGCGGCGGAGGATGCGGCGGCGCAGCTGACGGCCCTGCTCGGCACCATGCCGGCACTGGAATACGAGCCGTCGCGCACCGCCCGCGCACCGCGCCGCTTCTCCAGCATCGAGCTGCGCGGTGTCGGCTTCGCCTATCGCGCAGGGCTGCGGCCGGAGCCCTTCGTGATCGGCCCGGTGGACCTGACCATCCCGGCCGGCAGCGTGGTCGGCATCGTCGGCTCCAACGGGTCGGGCAAGTCCACCCTGCTGCGCGTCATCCCTCTGCTGTTCCGTCCGGACGAAGGGCAGGTTCTGCTCGACGGCCAACCGGTGGAGACCGACCGGCTGGAAGCCTACCGCGACCTTTTCTGCGCCGTGTTCCAGGACCACCACCTGTTCACCCGGCTGCCGCAGGGCCCAGGCTTCGACGCCGAGCTGTTCCGCGAGATGCTGGCCTATCTGAAGATCGACCATCTGGTGCCGGACACCGGCGACGGGCTGCTGAACCGCGACCTGTCGAAGGGACAGCGCCGGCGCGTCGCCCTGGCGGTCGCGGTGGCCGAGGGCCGGCCGGTCGTCATCCTCGACGAATGGACCTCCGACCAGGACGCCGAGTTCCGCACCCGCTTCACCAACGAGATCATCGGCAAGCTGCGGTCGCTCGGCCGCACCGTGATCTTCGTCTCGCATGACGGCGACGTGTCGTCGGTCTGCGACGTCACCATTCGAATGATTAACGGGCGAATGGACATGCCGGCCAACAAGGTCGCGTCCGCCGCCGCTATGGCTTGCTTGCAGGAGACCGCGTGACATGGCTGACCAGGCCTTCACCATCGACGACGCCGATGCGCTGCCGAAGCCGAAGTCGCGCCTGCGCGCGCTGCTGGCACACTGGTACGACGAACACCGCCGGTCCCTGCTGTGCACGCTGCTGGTCGGGATCCTGATCTTCCTTTATTTCGCACCGTCCATCGTCGTCTTCATCCCGGCGGGCCATGGTGGCGTGCTGTGGAAGCGCTTCCACCAGGGCACCCAGATGGCGCCAGCGCTGCCCGAGGGCGTGCACGTCATTTTCCCCTGGGACAAGATCGAGATCTACGACCTGCGCCTGCAGGAGGACACGCGCTCCTATTCGGCCATCGCCAACGACGGCCTGAACGTCAGCATCGAGATCACTGTGCGCTACCGCCCCTATGCGGAGATGCTGGCCGCCCTGCATAAGAATGTCGGCCCGCGTTACCTGGAAGTGCTGCTAGTGCCGGAAGTCGGCTCCGTCTCGCGCGAGATCGTGTCGCGCTTCAAGGCGGACGAGCTGTATGCCCATCGCCGCCTGCGGGTGCAGACCGAAACCTACGAGCAGGTCGCCGACCGCGTGATGTATGCCCAGCTGATCGGTGCGGAGAACGTGCCGAAGCCGGACGGTCGGACCAAGACCGGCTATCTGCTGATCCAGGACATCCTGATCCGCAATGTCACCCTGCCGGACGCGATCATGGCGTCGATCGAACGCAAGATCCAGCAGGACCAGGCGGCGCAGGAATACCAGTTCCGCCTGCAGCGCGAGCTGTTCGAAAGCCAGCGCAAGCAGCTGGAAGGCCAAGGCATCCGCGCCTTCCAGGAGACCGTGCAGGCCAACCTGACCGAGAATTACCTGCGCTGGCGCGGCATCGAGGCGACGCTGGAACTGGCCCATTCGCCCAACGCAAAGATCGTCGTGATCGGCAATGCCGCCAGCGGCGGGCTTCCCCTGATCCTCGACGCCGCCTCCGGCCAGAACGGCCTGCCGGCCCCTGGCATCCCCGCCGCAACGCCGGGCGCGCCGCCCGCCGGCCCGAACGCCAAGCTGACCTCGGTGCCCACCAGCACCGCCGTGCCGCCGGTCTCGCAGTTGCCGTCGCTGAGCGGAGAGGGAACGCCGGGCCAGACTCCCGTCGGCCAGATGCCGAGCCTGAACACCGGCGGTGAATCGGCGCCCGCCGCCACGCATCCGGCGGCGCCCACCCCCGCCACCAAGCCCGAACCGGCGAAGGAAGGGTCCAAGGACGGCTCGAAGACCGCGGCCTCGGCTCCGATCCTGTCGAAGGTGTCGCCGTCCAAGCTCCTCGAAATGATCCAGTCGAAGTGAGGCGGCGATGGACCTCTGGCGCATCCTGAGACGCGAGGCGTTGCGCAACCTCCAGCCGCTGATGCTGCTGGCGGTGCTGGCCGCCGCGCTCAACCTCGCCCTCCTGACCTCGCTGAACGATGCGCTGCTGGCGCTGGACGATCCGGAAGGCTTGCAGCGGCTGCTGATCGTCTTCCTCCTGTCGGCCTTCCTCTGGCGCATCGCCCAGGGCTGGATGATGAACGCGGCGTCAAAGCGGATGCAGGCCGCCCTTGCCATCCTGCGCGTCGACCTGCTGCGCCGGGCAGTGGCCGCCGACCTGCCGGACGCCATGGCGGTCGGCTCCTCCCGTCTCGCCCAGGTGGCGGGACCTGAGCTGCAACTGCTGGCACAGGCCGTGCCGACCCTGGTCATCAGCTTCCAGTCGGTCGCCGCGATCCTGCTGTGCCTGCTTTACCTCGCCACCCTGTCGGGTGCGGCGGTCCTGATCGTGCTTGGCTTCCTGGTCGTCGGCGGCATCCTGATCGGTCGCTCCGTCATCCGGCTGGAACTGATGTCGGAAACGATCCACGAGGCCGAAGGCGCCCTGTCGGAACGGTCGGAGCACATCCTGCAGACGCTGCGCGAGTGCAAGCTGAACCGCCGCCGCGCCGCCAACGCGCTGGCCGACGCGACATCCTGCGCCGAAACCCTGCGCAAGGAACGCCACCGCTTCGGTGCGGAGTACAGCCATTACTTCACCATCAGCGAGCTGACCTATTACGCCGCGCTGGCCGGCATCATCTTCCTGCTGCCGGCGGTGACCAACACCGACATCGCCACCGTCATCCTCGCCGGCCATGCCGCCGCCTTCATCGCCTATCCGGTCATCACCATCGTCGCCTCCTATCCGTCCTATATCGCCGCCGAGACCGCCGCCCGCTCTTACCTCGCGGTTGAGGCGGAGTTGAAGGCGGCACCGCAGGCGGTGGCTCCAGGCCGCGGCAGCGGATCGGATGACGACTTCTCCACCATCGCGCTGGAGGGCGCCACCTTCCGCCATGCCAGCCGCGACGGTGTGGGGTCCTTCACCGTCGGTCCGGTGGACATGACGGTCGAACGCGGCAGCGTCGTTTTCGTTACCGGCCACAATGGTGCGGGGAAGAGCACGCTGATCCACATGTTGCTGGGCCTTTATCCGATCCAGCGCGGCATCCTGTCGGTCGACGGCGTGCCGGTGGGGCCGGACGGCCTAGCCGCTCACCGCGACCGCTTCGCCGTGGTGTTCTCCGACAGCCATGTGACCCGCCAGCTCTATGGCGCCGCGACGATGGAAGACGGCTTCGCCGAGGAACTGCTCGATCTGCTGGAGATGTCGGGCAAGGTCGCGGTCGACGGCCGCGCCTTCACCACCGTCGATCTGTCGCAGGGCCAGAAGAAGCGCCTCGCCCTGATCGCCGCGCTGCTGGAACGCAAGCCGGTGCTGGTGCTGGACGAATGGGCGGCCGACCAGTCCCCCTATTTCCGGCGCAAGTTCTACCGCGAGATCATTCCCTGGCTGAAGGCGCGCGGCGTCACCGTGATCGCGGTGACCCACGATGACGCCTATTTCGACGCGGCCGACGTCCAGCTTCAGGTCGACCGCGGCGGCATCCGCCGCCTCGTCACCAATGTTCCCCCGGGCGGCATTCCTGCCCCCGACCTTCTTCCCGCCTCTTCCTGAGACGGATTTCCTTCCTCCCCTGCCCCCATCCCTTCAGACGCGAGACAGAGGCACACCATGATCCTTCTCACCGGCGGTACCGGCTTCCTCGGCGGCTCCTTCTACCTCGACGCCGTGCGGAACGGGTCCGCGGCGGACTGCCTTCTGCTGATCCGCGGCGCCGACGAGGCCGCCTGCCGCGCCCGCCTCACCGCCAACCTCGCGCGCTGCGTCGACCGCGCCACCGCCGAGGCCTATGCCGGCCTGTGCCAGATTCTCCCGGGCGACCTGCAATCGCTGGCGACCAGCGCCGACCCGCGGCTGGACGCGGTGACCCACATCGTCCACGTCGCGGCCGACACCTCCTTCGACAGCCGCCACTCGGTCTGGCAGATCAATGTCGACGGCACGCTGGCTCTGGCCGCCCGCGCCCGCCGGATGAAGCATCTCCAGCGCTTCCTGCACATCGGCACCGCCTTCTGCTGCGGCGAGACGCCGTGGCTGGAAATGGTGAGCGAGGCTCCGGCCCCCGGCCATGACACGCCGCACATCGTCGAATACACTCGCAGCAAGGCGGCGGCTGAACGGGCTCTCGCCGCCGGCTTCCCCGACCTGCCGATCGTCGTCTGCCGCCCGTCGATCGTCGTCGGCCACACCCAGCTGGGCGTGCGCCCCAGCGCCAGCATCTTCTGGTTCTTCCGTCTGGTCGACCGCACCGGCGTGCTGCCCTGCTCGCCTGACGGCTTCATCGACATCGTGCCGGTGGACTGGGCCTCGGCCCGGCTGCACGACCTGCTGCGCAAGCCGGACCTGAAGCACAGCATCTACCACATCTCCGCCGGCATCGGCAGCCGGACCACCTGGGCTGATTTCGAAGAGGCCTTTACCAGCCACGGCCATGAGGGCAGCCGCCCTTACAGCTTTTTCGACCCGAAGGGTCCGGAAGGCTGGAAGCCGTTCGACCGCGCCTATCGCCTTGCCTTCCCGCAGCGCGACATCCTGCACCGGACGATGGCCGCCGGCGGACGCAAGTACCACCGCTTCACCGCACAGGACATCGCCTTCGACAACAGCCGCCTGCTGTCGGAAGGCTTCGCGCCGCCGCCGCGCTTCGCCGATTACATCGGCGTCTGCCTGCAGCAGCCGCGCACGACCATCGAGGAGCAGTTCGTCGACGACGCCGCCAGCTTCGAGTTCGACGAATCGCTGGCTCCCACCGCCACCGCTGCCGCCTGACGCATCACCCAGCCTGTCGGAATAAGGACGCCATGCCGCTCCTCATCCCCACCCGCCTCGCTCCCAGCCCGATCCACGGGCTGGGTCTCTTCGCCGAGGAGCCCGTCGCGGCCAGCACGCCGGTGTGGCGGTTCGATGCCCGTGTCGACCGCCTCTTCGCTGCCGACGACGCGCTGCTGGACGAATTCCCCCAGCTTTCCCGGCTGGTGGATTTCCATGGCTGCGTGATCGACGGAGTCGGCGTACTGCTGCCCGGTGACGACGCCCGCTTCCTCAACCATGACGACGAGCCGTCCATCGGCCGGGCCGACCCCGGCGACTGGCGGGTCTTCATCACCCGCCGCGCCATCGCCGCCGGCGAGGAGATCACCTGCAACTACGAGGACATTTGCGCCGATGTCCGCGAGGCGGGTGCGGCCAGCTACCTGTCGGCAAGCGATCTGCCCGGAGCGCCGGCATGACGCCGCGCGCGTCGCATCACCCCTTGCGGACCAGTATCGTCGAACCCGCCGCCCTGACGCCCGAACGGCGGGCGGTGATGTTCGCCCTGCTCAGCGTCTGGTTCGAGGGCTATGGCGAGGAGTATTTCAACGAGGAGCTGGGCGACCTCGACCACTGCGTCCTTCAGGAGGATCCGGACACCGGCGAGCTGGTCGGCTTCGCGACGGTCTACCGCCAGGAGGTCGACATCGCCGGCACCGCCGTCGGCGCCTTCCACACCGCCCACTGCATCCTGGAACGCCGCTTCTGGGGATCGAACGGGCTGGTGCGCGCGATGGTTGCCGAGATGGTGGACCGGGCGCGCGCCGACCGGTCGGGACGGCTTTGGTACTGGAGCTACAGCGCCGTCGGCTACCGCTCCTACCGCTACATGCCGATGCTGTTCGTCCGCCACACACCCAATGCGGACCAGACGCTTGACGGGCTGGACCGGGCATTGCGCGACCATATCGGCCGCGAATGCTTCGCCCGGTATTACGACGCCGAGACAGGCACCGTCGACTGGAAGTGGCAGGGCTATGGCCTGACGGAGGAGGCCCGCGCAATCAGCGACGCCAAGCTCGACAGCCCGGCGGTCGCCCAGTTCCGCCACCTGAATCCGCGCTGGGCCGACAGCGTGGAGATCCTCTGCCTCGCCCGCCTGACCGACGACAACCTCACCCCCTTCGGCCGCCGCTGGTTTCCGGCGGCCCAGCCCGCCGCCTGACGCCCGCCATTCAATTCGATGCCACCCGTCCAACGCCGTCCATTCCCGGAATGACCATCCCCATGCGCCCGATGTCCACCATCACCATACTTCGCACCGCAGCCCTGGCCGGCACCGCCACCGTCGCGCTTCAGGCGGCACCGGCCCTTGCCGAGGCCGAGTTCAGCCTGACCATCGGCGGCGACGCCTATTTCCAGGGCGCCTATGTCAGCCAGAAGCAGGACGACGGGCTGCGCTCGACCGAGTTCGCCAACCGCCTGCGCCTGATCGTCACCCCGTCCGCCACCGCGGACAACGGGCTGACCTACGGCGCCCGGCTGCGACTGGTCTCGGGCAACGGCGACCCGTCGGTGTCGAGCCGGACGGTGGAGAATGACCGCGCTTATCTCTACGCCAATGGCGCCTTCGGCACGGTGCAGGCCGGCGTGATCAATGGGCTGTCGGACGAATACGGCATCATCGGCCCCAACACCGAAGGCATTGCCGGCAGTCCGGACAGCAACGGCATTCTGTTCCTCTACGGCTCCGCCACCTATGCGGCCCTGCCGCTGGCTGCGACCAGCCTGCGCACGCTGGTGTCCTACGACACCGGAACCAAGTTCATCTACATCAGCCCCAGCTTCGGCGGCTTGCAGGCCGCGGTGTCCTACACCCCGCGCACCGGCGATTCCAACACGTCGGTCAACCGCCGCAAGGTGGATGCCCTGGGCGATGCGCTCGCCTTCCGTGACGTGGTCGAAGCCGGGGCCGCCTTCCAAGGCGCGTTCGGCGACGTGACGGTGGAGGCAAGCGCCTTCTACCAGACCGGCAAGGCGGTGCGGCAGAGCGACGGCATCGCCAGCCAGTCCTTCGAGGATCTGAACTCCATCCATGTCGGCGCCAATGTCGGCTACGGGCCGGCGAAGGTCGGCGTCAGCTATGCCTTCAGCGGCGACAGCGGCTATGCCAAGGGCATCGCGCAGTCGCGCGACCAACAGAACCTGATCGTCGGCGCCCAGTATTTCAGCGGCCCGCTGCTGTTCGCCGGCAACTACATGCGCGCGCTTGGCAACGACGTGGCGACCATGACGACGCCTGCCAAGGCCGACATCTGGCAGGGCGGCGTCACCTGGACCGTGGCTCCCGGCCTGACCACCGGGCTGGAATATGACTATGTCCGCTCGACACTGTCGGGAGGTGCGACAAACGGCGGCGATCTGACCGACCGGGCACACATCCTGATGCTGGACACCCGTCTGGCATTCTAGCGTTTCGATCGCTCGCTCTCGTCCCTGTTCGATTGAGGCGGGCTGGCCGCCGTAAATGGAATGCTGGATGAGACCCGCCGGTAGCCGCTGACCCTGTATGGCGAAGGTCAGAGCTGACATGGCGACTTCGGCGCGTATTTTCGTTCGGTCGAAAAATGCACGGCAAGAAGTCTGCCTCCGGGTTGAAGGCGAGGTTCTTGCCGATGTGGCTACGGGCGCGCAATCAACGAGAGTTGATGCTGCCACCCTTAGTCGTTTGACGCCGTCGACCTTCACATGGGGGCGACCCGCCACCGTTCGCATGAGCATCGACCAGGGCAAGTTTCGATCCATGCCCCCGCGTAGGGGGCGACCTTCCGCAGCCATGGCACCTGCCCGTTCCGGCCGTCGTTTCGATCCACGCCCCCGCGTGGGGAGCGACGAAGAGGCGATGAGCAGGACCGCAGCTTGTGGCAAGCCGCCTGCGAAGCTGGCGGGCCGCTGGATGACGCCAGTGCCGCCGTTGACTGGGCGTCGGCCACCCGTCGTGGCCGCGCCGCCAACTACGGCCGCTGGCTCACCTTCCTCGACCAGCAGGGTCTGTTGGCACCGGATGCCACCCCTGGCGATCGCGTGACGCTGGACGTGGTGCGTCGCTACATCGACCTGTTGCGTCCGGTGCTGGCGCCGCTGTCCTTGTAGACCACCATCGACCAACTCGCCGCGATCATGCCGGCCCTGGCGCCCGACGCCGATTGGGGGTGGCTGCGCCGCACCGCCGGTCGCCTGAAGCGCGGCGCCGTCAACCAGAAGCCGATCGCGCCGCGCATCCGCAACGCCGCCGACCTCTACCAACGCGCCCTCTCCGCCCTCGCCGGGATCGACGACAAGCCCGAAGCTCGGCCGTTCGCCCATGCCACCGCCTTCCGCGACGCCCTGATGATCGCCCTCACCGTGGCCCGACCGATCCGTCGGCGCACCCTTGCCAGTTTGCGGGTGGGTCAGCATCTCCGGCCGACCTCCAACGGTTTCCTCATCCAGTTGGAACTCGATGACCTCAAGTGCAGCGGGCCGATGAGCTTCCCGCTGCCGCCCAGCTCGGTGCCCCACATGGCGCGCTATCTCGACCAGCTCCGGCCGCGTCTGCTGCAAGGCCACGCCCATGATGGGCTGTGGATTACCGCGAGGGGCTGCCGATGACCCTCAACGGCGTCTACAGCCGCTTCGAGCGCGCAACCCCGGCCATCCTCGGCGAACGGATCAACCCGCACTTGCTGCGCCACTGCGCCGCGACCAGCATCGCCCTCGACGACCCGCAGGGGGCGCGTCTGACGGTTGCGTTGCTCGGCCAGCTGTCGGACTCTACCGCCGCAAGGTGGAAGCACTGGAGGCGGCCCTCGCTGGCGGCGAGGACAGCGCCGAGGCGATGGAGAGGGTGCGGATTATGATCGACCGCGTCGTCCTGACGCCCTCCCCTGCCGGGGCCGGGCTGAACGCCGGCCTGCACGGCGAGTTGGCCGGCATCCTGGCGGTCTGCGAGGGCACCGCTCAGATGCACAAAGCC
>NZ_LGQY01000003.1:0-60214 GCF_003116065.1 Azospirillum sp. TSO5
CGCGCTTGATGATCTCCAGGATCAGGACCAGAAGGGTAAGGATCTCTTTCATCCTTCTTCTCCTTCTCGTGTGGCGGGGGCGGCAGGTCCGCCCCCTCCCAACCACACGAACGCGGCGGTAGCACACAAGCGCATTCAATACAACCGGAGCCACCCGGCCGCGACGATCCGCGCGGACGGCCGCCATGAGCGCGCCGCGCCTTGACCGGCGGACTTCGGGGGGCGATAACTGCCGCCTCCCAGAGTTTTCGAGCGAGACCACCCGTGAACCGCATTTTCTCCGGCATGCAGCCGACCCGGCAGCTTCACCTCGGCAACTATCTGGGGGCGCTGCGCAACTGGGTGGAACTGCAGAACAGCTACGAGTGCATCTTCTGCGTCGTCGACCTGCACGCACTGACCATCGACCAGGACCCGGAAGTCCTGCGCAACAACATCCGCGAGGTCGCCGCGGCCTACATCGCCGCCGGCATCGACCCGGACAAGAACATCCTGTTCAACCAGTCGGTCGTCTCCGGCCATGCCGAGCTGGGCTGGATCCTGTCCTGCCACACGCCGCTGGGCTGGCTGAACCGCATGACGCAGTTCAAGGAAAAGGCCGGCAAGCAGAAGGACATGGCCAATCTGGGCCTGTACGCCTACCCGACGCTGATGGCCGCCGACATCCTGCTCTACAAGGCCACCCATGTGCCGGTGGGCGAGGACCAGAAGCAGCATCTGGAACTGGCGCGCGACATTGCCGGCGCCTTCAACCGCCGCTACGAGACCGAATTCTTCCCGCTGCCCGAGCCTCAGATCCTGGGCGAGGCGACGCGGGTAATGAGCCTGCGCGACGGCAAGAAGAAGATGTCGAAGTCGGACGAGTCCGAATATTCGCGCATCAACATGACCGACGACGCCGACACCATCGCGCAGAAGATCCGCAAGGCCAAGACCGACCCGGAACCCCTGCCGGAAACCGTGACCGAGTTGGAAGCCCGTCCCGAGGCCGACAACCTCGTCACCATCTATGGCGCGCTGGCCAGCCAGTCGCGCGAGCAGGTGCTGGCGCAGTTCGCGGGTGCCCAGTTCTCCGACTTCAAGAAGTCGCTGGTCGATTTGTCGGTGGACAAGCTGGCGCCGATCACCACCCGCATGAAGGAGCTGCTGGCCGACAAGGCGGAGATCGACCGGCTGCTGAAGAAGGGCGGCGAGCGCGCCTCCGCCATCGCGGAGAAGAACCTGAACGACGTCAAGGACATCATCGGCCTGCTGCGGCCGTAAGGATGTGACTGTAAGGATGCCTTGCCCGTGACGGCTCCCATCCTGCTCACCGGCTTCGCGCCGTTCGGGACCATCCCGGACGGCGAGCCGGCCCCAGAGTCAGACCATCCCTGGACGGCCGATCCGACCGCTCTGCTGATGGACCGGCTGGCGGGGGAGCCGGGGGTCGTCACCGCCACCCTGCCCCCTCTCTATGACGCCTGCGGCGACGCCTTCGCCGAACTGTTGGCGGAACACCAGCCGCTGGCGGCGCTCAGCTTCGCCTACCTCGAGTCGAGCGATTACATCCGGCTGGAACGTCTGGCCTGGAACCGCGACGAAAGCCCGCTGCCCGATGCCGCCGGCACGGTACGGGAACACGCCGACATCGTGCCCGACGGGCCGACCGCCTATGGCAGCACCCTGCCGGTGCCGCGGGTCATGCGGGAATTGTCGATGGCCGGGCTGCCGGTGACTTTCGGCGATTTCTCCGGCGGTTTCCTCGGCAACCATCTGTTCTACCGGGCGCGCCACGTCATCGAGAGCGCCGACCTGGATATCCCCTACGGCTTCTTCCACATGCCGCCGCTGCCCGAACGGGCCAAGGAGTTGCGACGGTTCGGCGGTCTGGCGCTGGAGCGGCAGGAGCTGGCGGTGCGCACGCTGGTGGGAATGCTGCGCACGGCGCTGAACGGGATCGCTTAGTTACGAAATTCAGGCTGTTTTGGCGGCGCGGCGCTGCTCGGGCGGGTTCACGATGGCGCGCAGCGCGTCCAGGAACTCACGGCCCTTGTCGGTCAGGGTGACGATCTTGCGGCGACGTTCGCGCGGGTCTTCCTGCGCCTGCACCAGATCGAGGCCGGCCTTGCCGAAGCTGTGCCAGCGGCTGAGCGCCGCAACGTTGCGCGACGCGGAGGATTGGGCGATGCCCAGGCGTTCCGCCAGTTCGCCGATGGAGATGCCTTCGCTCTGCGCGATGGTCATGAAACTCAGCGCATACTGGATGGGCAGGTCGGGGTCGAGCTTGCGGAACGCCTCAAGCACCTGGACGACGGTAAGGACCTCGTCATGACGAACGCGGGCCGGCATTCAGCAGGTCTCCGCGGCGCCGCGCGCTATGCAGCGCGGGAGGGTGGTCCCCAACGGGCCGGTGTGTAGATGATGTTCAGGCGTCCAAGCCATAGGATGACTTCCCCGTTCTCACGCCGCAGGTCGAAGGACCCGGCCGGCGATGCCCAGCGGGCGTGTTCAACGAAGAGACGGTGACCGCAAAAACCCAGAAAGACACACATGGGATCCTCTCGATATCCGGAATTCACGTTCGAAGGGTGCGGGAAGAAGGCGGGCCGGCTGGGCATGATTGGCGGCCATATGGGCGGTGATGGCCGGATCGCCCGATCGGCGAGTCCAGGCGGTGGTTACGATGGCTTTCATCGATACTCTCCAGGGGTTGAGTGATACCGGCCTGAGAGGCCGGCGGATCCGGTATCGCCGGTCAGCGATACGGTTGCAAGGTCAAAAATGTCCGCGCGTCCGATAGGTTCCGATCGCGGATGTGAAAAGGCGGGAGACGGCAGCCGAGCGGTGGCCCTTCTCCATCCGCCGCTTCCCCATCCACCAGTCCCATGTCGCGCCGCAGGTGGTCGCACAATCGGCCCGGTCCGGAGGATGCCCCGGAATCGAGCCAGCGGCTCCGCATCGCCGTCCACAAGGTCGGCATGATCTGCTCCTACAAATGAGAGGCTCCGTCCGTCGGGCCTCTGGTGGCGAAATAATTCCGCATGCGGATGTGTTCCGTCAACCCGTCCATCCGTCAACGACGTGATCTTTGCCGCACGGCTGTTGCGGATCAGCATCACCTATCGGCCGTTTTGCCCCCATTTGGCTATCCATCGGGATGGCGCCGGGCGCCTCTGGACAAGCGAAGGTCGCTCGGTCAAACACAAAGCCGCCGCCCAAAACCGTCTGCGGTACTCCATCCATCAGGTCCAGGTCGTCCGTCCGTGTCCATCCTCTCCTCTCCCGCATGGCCGATAGCGGTGCGCTCCGCCCGCAAGCTGCGGGCTGCGCTCGCGGCGGCTGCCGTGGTGATGGGTGCGCTGTTGGCCCTGCCCGCGGCGGCGGAGACCCGCTTCACCCCTGGCCCCTGCTGGTTCACCGTTCCCGACGGCGAAGCGGCGCTGTGCGGGACGGTGGCGGTGCCGGAACGCCGCGACCGCGCCAACAGCCGCAGCCTGCGCCTGCCGGTCGCCGTGCTGCTCAGCACCGCGCGCCAGCCCGACCCGGACCCCGTGCTGTTTCTGGAGGGTGGTCCCGGCGCCTCCCCCTTCGGCACCGGCGAGGCGACGGAAGAGCGGATGGAGGTGTGGTGGGAGCTGTCGGCCCCCTTCCGCCGCACCCGCAACCTGATCCTGTTCGACCCGCGCGGCGTCGGCCGGGCGGAGCCGGACACCGATTGCCCGGAGTTGGACGCCGTCGACGCCACCCGCGCCACCCGGCCGCAGACGCGCGAGCAGCGGTCGGCGGCGGAACGCTCCGCAATCAGCGCCTGCATCGCGCGGCTGGAGGCGGCCGGGCTGGATACCACGCAGTTCTCCACCCCCGTCGCGGCGGAGGATGCGCTGGACATCGCGACGGCGCTGGGCGCCCAACGGGTGAACCTGTTCGCGGTGTCCTACGGCACGCGCGTCGGGCTGGAGATCCTGCGGCGGCAGGGCGGCCGCGTCCGCACCGCCGTGTTCGACAGCATCTATCCGCCCGACGTCAATGCACAGGAGGAGACCGCCGGGCTGGCCCAGCGTGCCTACCGCCGGCTGTTCGACGACTGCGCCGCCAACCGGACCTGCCGCTCCGCCTTTCCCGACCTGGAGAAGCGCTTCGTCTCCCTGGTCGAACGGCTGGATCGCAATCCCGTCGATATCGTGGTCGGCGATCATGAGACGCGCCGTGTCCTGCGGCTGACCGGCGGCGCGGTCATCGCCGCCGGGCTGGAGGCGATGGCGGTCAGCGAAGCGGTACCGGCATTGCCGATCATGCTCGACCGCGCCATCCGCGGCCAATACGCCACGCTGGCCGAATGGGCGCCGACCAACTGGCTGGGCGATCCGGAGGTCGCCGACGGGCTGGCCTTTTCCGTCGAATGCCGCGAGTCGGTCAACACCGCCGACCCGCAGAAACGCGCCGACAACGCCCGCCGCTATGCCCCCTACGGGCTCGTCGCCGCCGACGATCCGGGCCGGCGCGTCTGCCGTCTTTGGCCCGCCGGCCATCAGGAACCGGCCGAGCGCCTGCCGGTCGCCAGCCCGGTGCCGGTCCTGCTGCTGTCCGGCGCCTACGACCCCGTCACCCCGCCGGACTGGGGCGACCGTGCCGCCGCCACCCTGCCGAAGAGCCGCCATCTGGTCTTCCGCGCCGCCAGCCACATCGTGACCTCCAGCGAGGACTGCGCCATGGCCGCCGCCGTGACCTTCGTGGAGCAGGAGTCGGTGCCGGCGACCGTCTGTCCGGGGGCGGGCAAGCCGCCGGTGTTCGAGGGGCCGTGACTTTCTGAAAGAACATCTGGATAGATTGCTAAATACATTCACAGAAATGTAGAAATTTTTAAGCAACGATTAGAGGATTTGAAATGATTAAACTGGACCGAATTTGTGAGCACACATTTTTCTCCCTGATCGACGAAAATTCCATTGTGCTCGATTTCGGCTGCAATGAAGGAAAATTCGCGCATACCGTCATCGAGCGGTATGGCTGCAAGGTCTTTTCAGCCGAGCCTGTCCCTGAATGTGCCGAACAGATCGCTCGACATCCCAGGCTGACGCTTCAGCAGGTTGCGATTTCAGGCGCATCGGGCAGCCTGGACATCCATGTCTATCCGGACCGCTGTGCGAGCGGCTTCAACCGTTCTCCGGGAGAACAGGCGATTCGGACAATCCGGGCCGACGCCATGACCCTGGCGGAGTTCCGGCGCCGCTCCGGCATCGGCCGCATCGCCTTGTTGAAGATCGATATCGAGGGTGCCGAATTGGACATGTTCGCGGCCGCTGCGGACGAGGAATTTTCGGACATCGATCAGATCACCATCGAATTCCACGACTTCCTCTATCCGGAAATGCGGCCGGCGGTGGAGGCGGTGAAGCAGCGGATGCGGTCGCTGGGATTTCATATGTTGCCATTCTCCCTGGACAACACCGACGTCCTCTTCGTCAATCGCCGGGCCGCGGTGAACTGGCAAAACCGGCTGTGGGCCGGCACCGTGGTGAAATATGGCCGCGGGCTCGAGCGGCGGCTGTGGCAATTGATCGGCCGACCCGCCCCGGCGGACCGCTGACAATCGCAACCAATCCGAAGCGCAGCCCCGGCAGCGGCGCCAGACGGACCGCTACCGCCCCGGCGCGATCCGCCGGTAGCTCAGCGCCTCGGCGATGTGGCGACGCCTGACCCCCTCGACCCCGTCCAGATCGGCCAGCGTCCGCCCCACCCGCATCACCCGGTGGTAGCCGCGGGCCGACAGCTTCAGCCGCTCCGCCGCCTCGGTCAGCAGGGCGCGGCCGGGGGCGTCGGGGGACGCGACCTTCTCCAGAAGTTCGCCGTCGGCCTCGGCATTCGTCCGCACCGCCCGGCCGGCCGGGTAAGGACCGAAGCCGCCATAGCGTTCCGCCTGGATGGCGCGGGCGACGGCAACGCGGGCGGCGATGTCGGCACTTCCCTCGGCGGGAGGCGGCAGGCTGAGGTCGGCGGGACTGACAGCCGGCACGTCGATATGCAGATCGATGCGGTCGAACAGCGGTCCGCTGATCTTAGATTGATAATCTGCCGCACATTTCGGCGCCCGCGCGCATGCGAGCGAGGCATCGTCGAGATGGCCGCAGCGGCACGGATTCATCGCCGCCACCAGTTGCACACGTGCCGGATAGGTTACATGATGATTGGCGCGGCTGACCACCGCCTTGCCAGTCTCCAGCGGCTGGCGCAACGCCTCCAGCAGCGCGCGGGGGAATTCGGGCAACTCGTCGAGGAAGAGAACGCCCTGGTGGGCCAGGGAAATCTCGCCCGGCTTGGCCCGCGTGCCGCCGCCGACCAGTGCCGGCAGGCTGGCGGACTGGTGCGGCGCGCGGTAAGGACGCTGGCGCAGCAGACGCCCACCCTCCAGCAGCCCGCCGACGCTGTGGATCATCGACACCTCCAGCGCCTCCGCCGGGTCGAGCGGCGGCAGCAGGCCGGGCAGGCGGGCGGCCAGCATCGACTTGCCGGAACCGGGCGGCCCGATCATCAACAGGTTGTGCGATCCGGCGGCGGCAACCTCCAGCGCGCGCTTGGCAGTCTCGTTGCCCTTCACGTCGCGCAGGTCGGGCGGCGGCGCGTCCTGTTCCTGCAGCCGCGGCTTGGGCGGGGTCAGCACCTGGGTGCCCTTGAAATGGTTGATGAGGGCCAGCAGGTTGGCCGGCGCCAGCACGTCCAGATCGGGACCGGCCCAGGCCGCCTCGCCGCCGCAGACCGCCGGGCAGATCAGGCCGCGGTCGTTGGCCAGCGCGTCGATGGCGGCGGGCAGCACGCCGGCCACCGGGGTCAGCGCCCCGTCCAGCGCCAGTTCGCCCAGCGCCACGTAGCGGGCGATCTCCGCATCCGGCAGAACCCCCATCACCGTCAGCAGGCCAAGCGCGATCGGCAGGTCGAAATGGCTGCCCTCCTTCAGAACGTCGGCGGGGGCGAGGTTGACGGTGATGCGCTTGGCCGGCAGCGCCAGCCCCAGCGCATGCAGCGCGGCACGCACCCGCTCCCGGCTTTCGCCCACCGCCTTGTCGGGCAGGCCGACGACGGTGAAGGCGACGATTCCGCCGGACATCTGGACCTGGACGTCGATCCCCAGCACCTCGATGCCCTGGAACGCCACCGTGTTGACGCGCGCAACCACCACCGCACCCCGAAACAGACGCCCATGCGGGCAAATTGCACGCGATTGTAGTCACCACCGGAGCAATGCGCCAGCGCGGGATGAGAACGGCCGTCGCAACGGCCCCGTCATGCCCGCCCGGCGCAGGGAGCGGTTGTCGCGGCCGTTCGGCCGCCTAACATGAGGACAACCGCATTCCGGGCCGCATTCCCGGCACGCATCGTCGAAAAGGATCCGCCACCGTGCAGCTTCACCTGAGCACCTGGGCCGAGGTCGAAACCTACCTCAAGACCTCCAAGGGCATCATCATGCCGATCGGCTCGACCGAGCAGCATGGGCCGAACGGGCTGGTCGGCACCGACGCCATCTGTGCCGAGGTCATCGCCAAGGGCGTCGGCGACGCCACCGGCGCGCTGGTCGGCCCGACCATCCCGGTCGGCATGGCCGTGCACCATATGGAATTCCCCGGCTCGATGACGCTGAAGCCGTCGACGCTGATCGCCCTGCTGCGCGACTATGTCGGCTCGCTGGCCGAACACGGGTTCGAGCGCTTCTTCTTCGTCAACGGCCATGGCGGCAACATCGCCACCGTCCGCGCCGCCTTCTACGAGATCCATGCGGAGAACCGGGCGCTGCGCGGCCGCGATGCGCCGGACCTGCGTTGCGCCCTGGTGAGCTGGTGGGAGAATGGCGAGGTCGCCCGCCTGTCGCGTGAGCTGTACCAGGGCAAGGAGGGCTCGCACGCCACCCCCAGCGAGGTGTCGCTGACCCAGTACGCCTATCCCGACTCGATCAAGACCGCGGCGCTGGAGCCGGAACAGGCGCCGGCCGGCGGCTTCCACGACGCCCGTGACTTCCGCCGCCGCTATCCCGACGGCCGCATCGGCTCCGCCCCCGGCCTCGCCCGCCCGGAGCATGGCCGGCAGCTGTACGAGGCGGCGGTCGCCGCCATCGCCACCCAGTACCGCAACTTCCTGGCGGAGCAGTAAGGGGCGTCGAGCGGTCGTGATGAAACGGCCTTGCGACCGTTTCAAGGTCGCAAGGCCGCAGAGCTTCTTCGCCCCGCACGTTGATTCGGCGGTCGGACCTGCCTAAATTCGGACCGGTTGACGGAACTCCCGTTCCGCAGCCGACCAGCCCGAACAGAGCCCGACCGCCCTAGTCCATGATCAACGAGCTGAACCAGCGATCGCGCGAGATTTTCCGGCTGATCGTCGACGCCTATGTCGCGTCCGGCGAACCGGTCGGCTCGCGCACGATCTCCAGGCGGCTTGGCATGGCCTTGTCGCCCGCGACCATCCGCAACGTGATGGCCGACCTGGAGGAGCAGGGGCTGCTCTATGCCCCGCACACGTCTGCCGGCCGCATCCCGACCGACGCCGGCCTGCGCATCTTCGTCGACGGCCTGCTGGAGATCGGGTCGCTGACCGAGGACGAGCGCGCCTCGATCGAAGCGAAATGCTCCGCCTCCGGCCGCGCCTTCGCCGACGTGCTGGGCGAGGCGTCGACCATGCTGTCCGGCCTGTCGCACTGTGCCGGGCTGGTGGTGGCGCCCAAGACCGACCGGCCGCTGAAGCATATCGAATTCGTGTCGCTCGGCCCCGGCCGCGCCCTGGTCGTCCTGGTGAACGAGGACGGGCTGGTCGAGAACCGGGTGATCGAGGTGCCGATGGGGGTGCCGACCTCCACCCTGCAGACGGTGTCGAACTTCCTCAGCGCCAAGCTCGCCGGCCGCACGCTGGACGAGGCGCGGCAGGAGGTGCTGCAGGAGATCGAACAGCAGAAGACCCAGCTGGACGAATTGTCGCGCAAGGTGGTCGCCGCCGGTCTGGCCACCTGGGCCGGCAGCGGCGGGTCGAACGCCGGCCAGCTGATCGTCCGCGGCCAGTCCCGCCTGCTGGAGGACGTCACCGCGCTGTCCGACCTGGAGCGGGTGCGCGGCCTGTTCGAGGCGCTGGAGACCAAGGAGACGATGCTGCGCATGCTGGACGCCACCGGGCGCGGCGACGGCGTGCAGATCTTCATCGGCGCGGAGAATGTGCTGTTCAGCCATTCCGGCTGTTCGATGATCATCTCCCCCTTCCAGAACAGCCGGGAACAGGTGATCGGCGCCATCGGCGTCATCGGCCCGACCCGGATCAATTACGCCCGCATCATTCCGCTGGTGGATTACACCGCCAAGGTGGTCAGCCGGCTGATCGGCTGAGCGCCGCCTCCCTCACTCACTCCGCCTTTTGACGAAGCAAGAATTGAGAAAACCATGAGCGAAGAGCAGAACAAGCCCTCCGACGCCACGGTGGAGCCGACCGAGGCCACCGCCGAGACCGCCGCCGCCAACGCTGCGGAAACCGGTTCGCCCGAGGACCGCGTCGCCAAGCTGGAAGCCGAGGTCGCCAGCCTGAAGGACCAGCTTCTGCGCGCCATGGCGGAGACGGAGAACACCCGCCGCCGTGCCCAGCGCGACCGCGAGGACGCCAGCAAGTTCGCCGTGTCCAGCTTCGCCAAGGAGCTGGTGTCGGTCGCCGACAACCTGCGCCGCGCGCTGGACGCCGTGCCCGCCGAGGGCCGCGAGCAGGACGAGATGCTGAAGGGCCTCGCCGTCGGCGTCGAGGCGACCGAGCGCCAGCTGTTCGCCGCCTTCGACCGCGCCGGCATCAAGAAGCTGGACCCGGCCGGCGAACCGTTCGACCCGAACTTCCATCAGGTGATGTTCGAGATCGAGAACACCGGCAAGGCCGCCGGCACCGTCGTCCAGGTCCTGCAGCCCGGCTACACCATCCACGGCCGCTTGCTGCGCGAGGCGATGGTCGGCGTCGCCAAGGGCGGTGACGCCGGCGGCCAGCACGTCGATACGAAGGCGTAACCATATCGCCCTGCCAAACCCCCGGTTCAGCGGCGATGCCGCCGGACCGGGGGTTTGGCGTTGTTCGGGATAGGGAACGCCAGCGGTTGACGGTTGCCGGGAAATTGCCTAGGCCTTTCCCATATTCCTTTCGGCCGAGCAACCGGAGCCGCCTTTCATGCCCCCCTCTGCGACCAAGAGCGTCCTGACCGTCGACGATTCCAAGACCATCCGCGACATGGTCGGTTTCACGCTGAAAGGCGCCGGCTATGAGGTGGCGGAGGCGTCGGACGGCAATGCCGGCCTCGCCCTGGTCAACCAGCGCAAGTTCGACTGCATAATCACCGACCTGAACATGCCGGGCCTGGACGGGCTGGCCCTGACCCGCGCTATCCGCGGCTCGGCCCTCAACCGCGCCACCCCGATCCTGCTGCTGACCACCGAAGCCGACCCCGCCAAGAAGTCCGCCGGCCGCGAAGCCGGTGCCACCGGCTGGCTGGTGAAGCCGTTCAACCCGGAAAAGCTGGTGGAGACGGTGCGGAAGGTTTGTCCGTAAAGCCTGTGCGCACCCGTCACCCGCACCCTTGACAGACATCACTCCGCCCACGAAGCTGAGGCCGCCGTCCGCAAACGGGCGGCGACATATGCTTGTTCTCAGGGCAGGGTGAAACTCCCGACCGGCGGTATCCCTTCAACTGAAGGGGAGCCCGCGAGCGCCCGTGGCACCCGCCACGGGGACAGCAGACCCGGTGCAAGGCCGGGGCCGACGGTTACAGTCCGGATGGAAGAGAATGAGCTGGCTACGCAGCCACCCATGCCGGACGTAAAGCCTGGGCCGGGGTGACGGCGATGGCTTGCGCCGACACCGTGGATGCATTGCTTCCCGATGCCGGAGGATCTCTTTTGCGCCCTGATTCAGGCTCGCCCAATTTTTGGAGTGAGAACCATGAATCAGCCCCAGACCCATGATGGCCTTCTTTCCCGTTTCGGTACGCCGGAAGAGCGGATCGCCCTCGCAGTCGAGCGCATCCGCAAGGGCGGCGGAGTCATCGTCGTCGACGATGACGACCGCGAGAACGAAGGCGACATCATCTACCCGGCCGATGCCATCACCATCGACCAGATGGCCTTCCTGATCCGGACCTGCAGCGGAATTGTCTGCCTGATCCTGCCGGAAGAACGACTGGAAAGGCTCGATCTTCCGCCGATGGTGTCGGCCAACAGCGCCCGCTTCGGCACTGCCTTTACGGTGTCGATCGAGGCCCGAACCGGTGTCACCACCGGGGTATCGGCCGCCGACCGCGTCACCACCATCCGAACGGCCATAGCTGAAGATTGCCGGCCCGAGGACTTGGCGCGGCCGGGCCATGTCTTCCCGATCCGCGCCAATCCCGGCGGCCTCGCCGCCCGCCGCGGCCATACCGAGGCTACCATCGACCTGATGTTCCGGGCCGGCCGCAAGCCCGCCGGTGTCCTGTGCGAGGTGATGAACCCCGACGGCACAATGGCCCGCCTGCCGGAGCTGGTTGCCTTCGCCGTGGAGCACGATCTGCCCATCGTCAGCATCGCCGATCTGGCCGGCGACCATCGCCTGCGTTCAGTAGCGTGAGGGAAGCGGCCCCGCCTGAACGGGCGGGGCCGTCACTCTCAGGCGGTGGCTGACCGCCGCGCCACCAGAAACTCCCCCTCAGGATCATGCGCGGCGAACCACCGCTGCGCCGTTCCACGGTCGGCAACGGCATAGCAGTAGACGCATCCGTGCGGACAGCTGTCGTAATCGCCGATGTCGCGGCTTTCGGCGCACAGGCAACCGGGCCTATTTCCCTTCTCCCTCGCCGCGACCGGATACCCCGCGACATCCGACAGCCGCACCGCATCGACACAGCGGGCCGGCGCCGTGCCGGGCGCCCCCACCAGTTCCGGCTGGGTGCAGAGCGTCAGCGCCATCCCCTCCCCCGCCGCGATCTCCGCCAAATCCGCCAGCAGTGCGCGTTTCTCCTCCGCCTCCGGGTCACGCCAGACGATGCCGGCGGCGGCGAGGTTGCGGGCGGTCTTGCGGTAGGGCTGGAGGAAGGAAACCACCACCTCGTCCGTCACCCCGCGCAGCGCCCGCGCGATCCGGGCGAAGGTCTCGCGGTGCCAGTCCGGCGGGGTCGCGTCGGTCAGTGCGATGGGGTCGTAGCGCCAGACCGCCGCCCGCGGTCCCCAGCGCTCGCGCACCCTCGCCATATGGCCGACCGCCGTCTCCCAATCGGGAACCGAGCGTTCCAGCGCGGTGGGCAGACCGGTGACGCTGTACTGCACGATGAAGGGAAAGCCCCGCTCCGCCACGCTGTCGAGCGCGCCGAGGAACGGTCCCAGATTCTTGGTCCAGAAGATGAAGCCGTCGACCGCCGGCCGGGTCAGGTCGATGCGGTAGGTCTGGCCGCCATAGGGATTGACCATCCGGCAATAGCCGGCGTCCAGGCGGTTCAGGAACCAGTCCCCATAGAAGGCGGGAATGTCGGTCTTGTAGCTGGCGGAGATGATCATGGTGCCAGCATGGGAATGCCGGCCCGCCGCATCAAGGGCGAGCCGGCATCATCCGCAGTCTGGCCTTACTGGACCGAACGGACTTCGACCACTTCGGGGATGTAGTGGCGCAGCATGTTCTCGATGCCGTGCTTCAGCGTGGCGGTCGAGCTGGGGCAGCCGGAGCAGGCCCCCTTCATCGCCAGATAGACGACGCCCTTCTCGAAGCCCTGGAAGGTGATGTCGCCGCCGTCCTGGGCGACCGACGGGCGGACGCGGGTGTCCAGCAGCTCCTTGATCTGCTCGACGATCTCTTCGTCGTCGGCGTTCGACGCCGCGGCATGGCCGTCGCCGCCGTCTTCCAGCAGGACCGGGCGGTCGGCGGTGAAATGCTCCATGATGACGCCGAGGATCGACGGCTTCAGCAGGAACCAGTCACGCGCGTCGGTCTTGGTGATGGTGATGAAGTCGGCGCCCAGGAAGACGCCGACGACGCCGTCGATCTCGAACAGGCGCTGGGCGAGCGGCGAACGGACGGCATCCTCGCGGCTGGTGAAGTCGGCGGTGCCGCGTCCGAGCACGTCACGCCCCGGCAGGAACTTGAGAGTCGCCGGGTTGGGCGTCTGCTCGGTCTGAATGAACATGGTCTGGTCCTCCATCGGCGGCGGAATGGAACCGCCGGCGCGCCCGGGATTGGGCCGCGGCACGATTGGGGGAAATTTGGGCCGAATCGCCGGGCGGATCAAGGACCCGGACTGTGTGGGTATTCGGCATCCGGCATGCGCCGCTATCCTTACTTACATGCCTCCGCTCAGGTAATAGCGTCCAGCGCCTCGTTGCTGAGCCCGCCGGGCACGATGGTCAGCGGGATGCGCAGCCGCCCCAAGCCGCGCCCGGTGTAGTAGGAGATCAGCGGACCGGGACCTTCGGGATCGGTGCCGGCGGCCAGCACCAGGATGGAAATGCTCGGCTCCTCCCCGATCAGGGCCAGCACCTCCTCGGTGCGGTTGCCTTCGCGGACATAGAGCGCCGGCAGGGTGCCTGTCAGCTGGTTGACCTCGCGCGCCAGCTTCTGGAGCATCTGCTCCGCCTCGGCGCGCTGTTCCTCGCGGATCAGGTTCTCCACCGCCAGCCAGTGCTGCATCTCGCCCTTTTCCAGGACGGTCAGCAGCGCCACCTTGCCGCCCGATTTGCGGGCGCGCAGGCAGGCATAGCGGAGCGCCACCTTCAGCTCCGGGCTGTCGTCGACCACCACAAGGAAGATGCGCACCGGCTTGGGAGCCGGTGGCTGGGCGGGCGTTTCCGGCGTCGTGGACTGCGTCGCGTCGCTCATCTCGATCACCCTCTCGGCTTAGATCCGGCGGAATGCGGCGCCGGCCGCCCAGCCGGCCGCGATGGCGCCGACGACGGCGGCCACCCCGTAGATGACCGGGCGGTTGCGGGCGAAGTCCGACACTTCGGCGCTGAACCCGATCTTGGACACCACCAGCGGCGTGGTCTGGGCACTGACCACGTCGCCGTCGCGAATCAGCAAGGCTTCGACATTGTACAGACCGGTCGGGACGTTTGCCGGAAAATAGATGTTGGTGCGGAACAGCCGTTCGCCCAGGAAGGCGACCTGTCCCATGGAAATGGCGTAGAGCCCCTGGCGCTGCTTGTTGCGGATCAGCGCGCTGCGGTAGGCAGCAAGCTCTTCCGGCGGCAGGGTGGCGTCGGCCGGCAATTGCAGCTGCGGCAACCCCAGCTGCTGGCGTTCCAGAACCGGGCGGCCGACCAGCTGGTCGAGCGGCCGGCTGACCGCCACCGTGTAGAAGCTCGGCACCTGCTCGAAGCGCACGCTGTCGGTGTTCATCCACATGCCGGCCACCCGCTGCTTGCGGCGGACGGTGGCGGGGCCGCGCGGGCCGGTGACGACGATGGCGACGTCGCCCGCCCCGTCGGTGGTGCCGAACAGCACGACCTCCGTGCCGGTGAAGCCGGTGGTGATGGCGATCAGGTGGCTGGACAGGTCGGCGACCAGCTGCTGCGCCCACACCGTCGCCGCCACCGTGCCGCCCAGCAGCAGCCCGGCCAGCGCCGCGGCGGCCTGGATCAGCCGGCGTTTCGTCCGCCCCGCCATCATCTCAACCCCGTGGTCAGGGTGAACAGGTCGTCGGGGCGGGAGAACAGGTCCCAGGCCAGCTTCAGCGCCACCGCCACCACGATGGTCGCCAGCGCCAGCCGGGCGGTTTCGCCGCGCAGGCGGCTGCCCGCCTTCGTTCCAAACTGGGCGCCGATCACGCCGCCGATCAGCAGCAGAAGCGCCAGCATGGCGTCCACCGTTTGGTTGGTGGCGGCCTGCAGCAGGGTCGCCGCCGCGGTGGTGAAGATGATCTGGAACAGCGAGGTGCCGGCGACCAGCCCGGCCGGCATGTTCAGCAGATAGATCATCGCCGGCACCAGAAGGAAGCCGCCGCCGATGCCCATGATCGCCACCAGCATGCCGCCGACCGCCCCGATCCCCGCCGGCAGCAGGGCGGAGATGTACAGCTTCGACCGCTGGAACCGCATCTTGAAGGGCAGGCCGTGCAGCCAGATGTGACGGTGCAGCTTGCCGCGTTTCGCCGTCGGCGCGCGGCGGCGCAGGATGGCGCGGCTGCTTTCCACCAGCATCATGCCGCCGATGGTGCCCAGGAAGAAGACGTAGGACAGGGTGATGGCGATGTCGATCTGGCCCAGCCGCTGCAGGATGCCGAAGATCCACACCCCCACCGCGGTGCCGATCACGCCGCCGCCCAGCATCACCACGCCCAGCTTGACGTCGACGTTGCCGCGCCGCCAATGGGCCAGCACGCCCGACACGCTGGCGGCGACCAGCTGGTTGGCCTGGGTGCCGACGGCGATGGCGGGGGGAACGCCGATGAAGATCAGCAGCGGCGTCATCAGGAATCCGCCGCCGACACCGAACATCCCCGACAGGAACCCCACGAGCCAGCCCATGCCGAGCACCAGCAGCGCGTTGACCGACATCTCGGCAATCGGCAGGTAGACTTGCATGAATCGGCAATCTGTCGGGATGTTCAGGATGGGCGGCGGGACCGGCAGCTTACCCGAGCCGACGCTGTGGCGGAAGACCGCAGAGCCGGCCTTTGGGGCTGGAATCCCGGCGCAAGAGGGAGGTATCAGGGCACCGGCGCGTGGAAGAAGACCTTGAAGCCGGCCTTGTGCGGAAAGACGTGCTCCGCCTCGCGCCGGGCAGACTGCAGGTCCAGCGCATGGACCAGCACCCGGTTGTCATAACGCCAGACCGGGTTCACCGGTTTTCCGGCGGAACGGGCGGCGGTGGCGACGGCGGTGTCGTACTGCACCTCCGCCCGGAAGGCGCGGCGGTTGCCGCCGGCCGTGCCCAGGATGTGCAGGAAAACCGGCGGTTCCTTGTCCACCGCATCGATCTGGCGCTGAAGATGGCCGGTCCGCTGTTCGGCGGCCGACAGGCGGCCCTTCGCCTCCTCCAGCCGGCAGGTCAGGTCGGCCAGCGCCTCGGTGTCCGCGCGCTGGCGTTCCTTCAGGGGCACCACCGACTGGCGCAGCCGGTCCAGCCCGGCGAGCCGGTCCCAGCTGCGCCGGATGCCGACCCAGCACAGGTGGCAAAGGACCGCCAGCGCCGCCAGTGGAATCGTCGAGTCGAGAATCGTCCGCACCGCCTCCATCACCACCCCATCGCTTGGCCCATCGCTTGGCCCATCATCCCGATGCCCGAGCATCCGCCCTTGGCACGCCCGTTGCTGCAGCGTCGGCGCAAGCACGCAAGGAGCGTGCCGAAGAAGCGGAGAGACGGATGGGCGAGCCGATGCCGCTGCTGCTCGTGCTGGAAATGGTGATCCTGATGGCATGCCTCTGCTGGATCGCCTTGTCGATCCTGCGGATCGGCCAGCGCATCGCCGCCGTCCAGCGCCGCCGCTCGCAGCTGCATCAGGGACGGACGGAGCTGACCCGAACCACCGAGTCGCTGCGCCGCGACATGCACCACCAGGAGACGGAACTGCGGCAGGCGGAAGAGGCCATCGCCGTGCGCAACGCCCAGGCGGTGGAGCTGCAGACCCGGCTGAACGACCTGCGCCGGCAGGGGCCGCGCGAATACACACTTTTCAACGAACGCTTCGGCGAGAAAGACCGGCTGTGGCTGCTGACCGTCCCGCGACCGGACCGGCCGGAGCGCTGGGCGGTGGCCGCCCCCGACAGCGGGACGGCGATGGCGCTGCTGTGCGCCAGGATCACGGTGCCGGAACGTCCTGTGATCGATGACCAGTTGAATTGACCCCCAAACGGAACCGGCCGCAGTTGCAGAATGCAACGCGGCCGGCAACGCCCTCGCGATTTGACGCGCAAATCGCGCCCCGGGGACGGCTTACGCCAGCAGGCCCTTGGCGGCGACCAGCTCGCGCAGGTTCACTTCCGGCCGGGCGCCGACATGGCTGATGATCTCCGCCGCGGCAACGGCGCCCAGACGGCCGCAAACCGCCGGGGACAGGCCGCGGGTATGGCCGAACAGGAAACCGGCGGCATAGAGATCGCCGGCGCCGGTGGTGTCGACCACCCGCTCCACCGGCTCGGCCGCCACCTCGACCACCTCGCCGCCGGAGACGATGACGGCGCCCTTCTCGCTGCGGGTCAGCGCCGCGGTCTTGCCCAGGCGCTTCACCGCCGCCAGCGCGTCCTCGAACCTGTCGGTGCCATAGAGGGCGCCGATCTCGTGCTCGTTGGCGAACAGGATGTCGACGTGGCGCTCCACCAGATCGACGAACTCGGCATGGTGACGGTGGACGCAGAAGCTGTCGGACAGCGACAGCGACACCTTGCGGCCGGCGGCGTGCGCGATCTCCGCTGCCTTGCGGAATGCCTCCTTGGCGCGGGGCGGATCCCACAGATAGCCTTCCAGATAGGTCACCTGCGACCCGGCGATCAGCGCCTCGTCGATGTCCTCCGGCCCCAGCTCGACGCAGGCGCCGAGATAGGTGTTCATGGAGCGCTGGGCGTCCGGCGTGACCAGGATCAGGCAGCGCGCGGTCGGTGCCCCACCCAGCAGCGGCGCGCTGTCGAAGGCGACGCCGGAGGCGCGGATGTCGTGGCGGAACACGTCGCCCAGCTGGTCCTTGGCGACCTTGCCGACATAGGCGCCGCGACCGCCGAGCATGGCGATGCCCGCCATGGTGTTGCCGGCCGAGCCGCCGGAGACCTCGACGCCCGGCCCCATCCGGCCGTACAGCTCCTCCGCCCGGGCAGCGTCGATCAGCGTCATCGCCCCCTTCTCGATGGTGTTGGCGGCGAGGAAGGCATCGTCGGCGTGGGCGATCACGTCCACGATGGCGTTGCCGATGCCGGTGACGTCGTAGGCAGACGTGGCCATTGGCTCTCCTGAGGGGTCTTGCGGTATGGGCGGAATTGCGGCGCGAGTATAGCGACCGCCACCCGCATCACAAGTGCGGCTCCTGGAAGCACTCCCGATACTCCCGCGGGTTGGAGCCGACCTCAGTCACTTGCATGATGAAAGTGACTGTGAGACAGTCGCCGCCATGCGACGCACCCGGCTGACCGACTTTCCCTGCCCCATCGCCCGCGGCCTCGACGATGTCGGGGAATGGTGGTCCCTGCTGATCCTGCGCGACGCGATGCTGGGCGTTACCCGCTTCGACGAGTTCCAGCGCAGCATCGGGCTTGCCACCAACATGCTGACCCGGCGACTGCAGGCCCTGGTCCAGGCCGGGCTGCTGGAAAGGCGGCCCTACCAGGAACGCCCGCTGCGCCACGGCTACCACCTGACCGACAAGGGACGGGATTTCCTGCCTGTGCTGATCGCCATGGCCGATTGGGGCGGACGCTGGCTGCTGCCCGACGGAACGTTCCGGCTGGTCGACCGCGAGACCGGGCTGCCGGTCGAGCCGGTGCTGGTCGATCGCAACAGCGGCGAACCGATCCGGCCGGACCGGCTGCGTCCGGAATTGACGATCCCTGAAAAGGACGAAACCGAATGAGACGAGTCGTGGTCACCGGTCTGGGCGCGGTCACGCCGCTCGGTGCCGGCGTGGCGCCGAGCTGGCGCGCCGTGCTGGACGGCCGAAGCGGCATCCGGGCGGTGAGCGGGGTCGATGCCGCCGACCTGCCCTGCCGCATCGCCGGCCAGGTGCCGGACAGCGGCGACGCCGCCTTCGACGCGGATGCGGTGGTGCCGCCCAAGGACCAGCGCAAGATGGACCGTTTCATCCTGCTGGCGCTCGCCGCCGCGGAAGAGGCGGTAGCCGATGCCGGCTGGCACCCGACGGACGCGGAGGCGCAGGAGCGCACCGGCGTGATGATCGGCTCCGGCATCGGCGGCCTGCCGGGCTTGGCGGAGGCGGCGCTGACCCTGCACGGGAAAGGGCCCCGCCGCATCTCGCCCTTTTTCGTGCCGTCGACCCTCATCAACCTTGCATCGGGCCACGTGTCGATCCGCTACGGCTTCCGCGGACCGAATCATGCCGCCGTGACCGCCTGTGCGACCGGGGCGCACGCCATCGGCGATGCCGCCCGGCTGATCGCCATGGACGATGCCGACGTCATGCTGGCCGGCGGCAGCGAGGCGGCGATCTGCCGTCTCGGATTGGCAGGCTTCTGCGCCGCCCGCGCCATGTCGACCGGCTTCAACGACGACCCGGCCCGCGCGTCGCGCCCCTGGGACCGCGACCGCGACGGCTTCGTCATGGCGGAAGGAGCCGGCGTGCTGGTGCTGGAAGAGCTGGAGCACGCGAAACGGCGCGGGGCCAGGATCTACGCCGAGGTGACCGGCTACGGCCTGTCGGGCGACGCCTACCACATCACCTCTCCGGCGGAGGACGGCAACGGGGCTTTCCGCGCCATGCGCGCCGCGCTGAAGCGGGCGGGGCTGGCGCCGGACGCCGTCGATTACGTCAACGCCCATGCCACCTCCACCCCCGCCGGCGACCCGGTGGAGATCGCGGCGGTCAAGCGTCTGTTCGGCCCGGCGGCGGCCGGCCTTTCCATGTCCTCGACCAAATCGGCGACCGGCCATCTGCTGGGAGCGGCGGGCGCCGTGGAGGCGATCTTCGCCATCGTGGCCCTGCGCGATCAGGTGGCGCCGCCCACCCTGAACCTGGAAGCGCCGTCGGAGGGCTGCGATCTGGACCTCGTCCCGCTGCGGCCGAAGGAACGGCGCATCCGCCATGTCCTGTCGAACAGCTTCGGCTTCGGCGGAACCAACGCCGCGCTGGTGTTCAGTCCGGTGGCCTGACGGGATGTCGGAAGGGGGGACTGGAACCCGGCGCCCGGCCACCGTAGATATGCGGGCGGCCGTTCCCCCCTCCTCCCCAACCGCTCACGGACCGCCGATGATCCGCGCCCTCGTGCTTGCCTTCGCCCAGCTGTCCGACCCGCGCGTGCGCCGGGTGGTGTGGACCGGGGTGCTCGTTTCGGTGATCGCCTATGCCCTGCTGGCCGGCGGCGCATGGTGGGCGCTGTCGGTGACGCCGCTGACCGGTTACGGCTGGGTCGATGCCACCATCGACGTGATGGGCGGGCTGGGGGTGCTGGTGCTGGCGTGGCTGCTGTTCCCGGCCACCGTCGGCACGGTGTCGAGCTTCTTCCTGGACGAGGTGGTGGAGCGGGTGGAGGCGCGGCATTACCCCGCCCTGCCCGCTCCGCGCCATGCCGGCTGGCTGGAGGAACTGGCGACGGCGCTGCGGTTCCTGCTGCTGGTGCTGGCGATCAACCTGCTGGCGCTGCCGATCTATATCTTCGCGCCCGGCCTGAACCTGATCGTCTTCTACACCGTCAACGGCTATCTGCTGGGGCGGGAGTATTTCGAGATGGTGGCGCACCGCCGGATGGACCGTGCCACGGCGCGGGCGATGCGGCGGGCCCGGCCGCTGAAACCTTTTTTGGCCGGGACCGTCATTGCCTTCCTTTCGACAATCCCCTTCGTCAATTTGCTGGTCCCGGTCGTCGCCAGCGCCTTCATGGTTCATGTCCTACAGTCCATGTCGGCTCCCCTTGCGGCGGGCCGGACGACCGTGATACGCCGCTAGGCGGCACGGCCGCACGCCGTCGCCTGCCCGGATATCGCCTGCGGTGCCCGCCTTCCCGGCGGCGCGCTTCCGGCACCGGGCCTTTCGACTTCCAGGCCATCCCGCCACCCGCATGTCCAGATTGGGGGAACCGCTCATGCTGTTCGGACGAAAGACACCGCCCGCCGCTCCCAAGGCAGACAGCCCCGTCCCGCCGCAGCCGGGTGTCCGTCCGTACACCCCGGGCGAGCCCGGCGCCGTCTCGTCGCCGCTCGCCTCCCTCAACAATCCGGCACAGGCTCCTGGACACCATCCGGTTTCCGCCGCCGCGGCCGGAGACGCCGCACCCAGCATGGCCCACGCCCTGACCGATCCGCAGAGCGCCTCTCCGGCCTATCCCGACATGCCTTCCGCCTCGAAGGGACCCGACATGAACAGCATCCCCAAGCCCCCGTCCGCGCCGTCCATGCCGGGTGCCGGCTTCAAGCCCGACGTGCCGCGCCGGGTCGTCGACATGCCGGGCTCCGCCCCGCGCCAGCCGTCGATTCCCGTCGCCACCCCGGCGGCGGCTCACGCAGCCCAGGCGCCTGTCCAGGCTCCGGTCGCCCAGGCCCCGATGGCTCCCGCCATGCCGGAGCAGCGCCGCCTGACCGTCGGCCGCGACATCTCCCTGACCGGCGAGATCGGCTCCTGCGACGTGCTGGTGGTGGAGGGCACGGTCGAGGCCAAGCTGCGCGAAGGCCGCTCGGTCGAGATCGCCGAGAGCGGCCTGTTCAAGGGCTCCGTCGAGATCGAGGAGGCCGACATCGCCGGCCGCTTCGAGGGTGACATCTCCGTCCGCGGCCGTCTGACCGTCCGCTCCACCGGCAGGATCACCGGCTCGATCCGCTTCGGCGAGCTGGCGGTCGATGCCGGCGGCCAGCTGATCGGCGACATCCAGCTGTACAGCGCCAAGCCCGCCGCCGCTCCGGCCCCGGTTCAGGCGCCGGTCCAGGCGCCCGTCGGGCAGGTTCCGGCGGCCGAGGCCGTCTGACCCGCTTTCCGAAGCGCAAGGCACGCAAAGCAACGCCCGGCTGGCTCCCGCCATGCCGGGCGTTCTGCGTTTCCCCTCAAGGATCAGGCGATGATCTTGTCCTTGTAGCCGCAGAGGTCGGCGACCGGGCAGATCGGGCAGTCGGGCTTGCGCGCCTTGCAGACATAGCGGCCGTGCAGGATCAGCCAATGGTGGGCATGGCGGCGGTACAGCTTCGGCACCGCCTTCAGCAGCTTCGCCTCCACCGCGTCCGGCGTCTTGCCGGGAGCCAGCCCGGTGCGGTTGCCGACGCGGAAGATGTGGGTGTCGACCGCGATGGTCTCCTCCCCGAAGGCGACGTTCAGGACGACGTTCGCCGTCTTGCGGCCGACTCCGGGAAGCTGTTCCAGCGCCTCGCGGTCGCGCGGCACCTCGCCGCCATGGCGCTCGATCAGCAGTTCCGACAGGCGGATGACGTTCTTGGCCTTGGTGTTGAACAGGCCGATGGTCTTGATGTACTGGCGCAGCCCTTCCTCACCCAGCGCCACCATCTGCTGGGGCGTGGTGACGACCTTGAACAGCGGACCGGTCGCCTTGTTCACGCCGACGTCGGTGGCCTGGGCGGACAGCACCACGGCCACCAGCAGCGTGTAAGGATTGACGTATTCCAGCTCGCTCCGGGGTTCCGGGTTGGCGGCGGACAGGCGGCGGAAGAATTCCTGGATGGCGGCGGGCTTCATGGCCGCCACCATAGCCGCAACGGCCGGGCTTGCGCCAGAGGCGGGGCGTGCCGTCACGATCGGATGGCGGCCAGTCTTGAGCCCCAGTCTTGAGTCGGTGTCCAAACTGCAGCGTTGCGTCGCAATTTGCGACAAAAATCGGAGTAATTGACGTCAAACCAACAGATTTGGTCGCAGGAATCCCGCTTTCCGGCTCCTTCGGCGGTGGCGTATGATTTGCTAACTGCCAAGGCACCGTTTGAACGCCGTCAATCGAACCACGGATCTTCCGGGTTGTGGCGTTCGGATCGGATAAGGGTATTTCGAAATGAGCGCGTCTTATCTTGTGGAAATAAAGGACTGGGGCCTGCATGTCCGGTTGCAGGGCACCCTGTCGATGGAGCAGCGCGACGCCGTCGCCCGGCAGGTGGAGGTGCACTGCGCCAACCTGGGCGCCCGCGGCACGCCATGGAGCAGCCTCGTCGAGTTCGACCGCTTCGAGGCCGACGGGTTCCGGCCGGAGATCGTCGTCGCCCTGATGAAGCTGGCGCGACGCTGCGGCCAACTGCGTTGCGCGGTGGTGATGACCGACTGGCACTGGGCCTCGGTGATGGCCGATGCGATGATCGCGGCGGGCACCGACGATCAGGCGCGGATTTTCGTCCAGGCCAAGGTGACGCCGGCCGACGGCGACCTTGCCGGAGAGCTTGACGGCGGACCGGCTGCCAATTTCTGCGCTACCGATCACTCAGGGGCCGATTTCACCGGAATGGACAGCGCCATGGCCTGGGTGCTGAACGGCGGCGCGGTGCCAATGGTGTCGAAGGCGGCATAACCCCGTATTCGTCACGGTTTTTTGCCGGCCTCCGCTGGGTTAGGATGGCGGCCATGCCCATCGACATCTGCGGCCCCCAGCCTGATGGCCAGCCCGGCGACGGCCCCGCCCCTGCGGAGAGCAGCGGCGGAAGCGGTGCCGTGCGCGTGTTCTTCGACGCCATCCTCCATCCGCACCGCAGCCTTGGCCGCAACGGCTTCCGGGTTCTGATGGGCGTGGTGGTGATGATGAACCTGATCGTGGCCGGCATCTTCGTCTCCCATGGCGCCTGGCCGGTGGTGCCCTTCTGCGGGTTGGACGTGCTGGCGCTGTGGCTGGCCTTCCGCGTCAGCTACCGCTCCGCCCGCCAGTATGAGCGGGTGCAGCTGACGGAGAGCGCGCTGACGGTGCAGCGCGTCCACTGGAAGGCGCCGGAACGCCGCTGGTCCTTCCATCCCTACTGGCTGCGGATCACCCACGACGAGCGTGCCGACCACGACCGCCGTGGTCCGGCCGGGCAGGTCACGCTGAGTTCGCACGGCCAGTCGGTGGGGGTCGGGTCCTTCCTGTCGCCGGCCGAACGCTCCACCTTCGCCCGCGCGCTGGACGATGCACTGCGCGCTTGGCGCCGTCCGCCCTGCCCGCCGGCGCCCGCAGGATAAAGCCTCCTACCGCCGATCCGACGGAATGCCTTCTATCGCCGATCCGGCGGATCGGGCACCCCGCGTTCGTCCAGTTCCTCGTCCACCTCGCGTTCGACCGCGCGTTCCACCTTCTCGTCGATGCGGTGGTCCAGGCACTCGGCCGTCTTGGCGAGGTGTTCGAAGCTGCGCTTCACCTTCGCCACCTCGGTTTCAGGCATCTCCTCCAGGTCGATCATGCCGTTGCGGGCGGAGTGGGTGGCGCGGATCAGCTCGTCCAGCTTCAGGTGGATGGCCTGGGTGTCGCGATTCTGGGCGTTCTGGATGATGAACACCATCAGGAAGGTGACGATGGTGGTGCCGGTGTTGATCACCAGCTGCCATGTGTCGGAGAAGTGGAACAGCGGCCCGGTCAGGCCCCAGATGAGCACGACCGCGAAGGCGGTGACGAAGGCACCCGGCCGGCCGGACTGACGCTCCATCCAGCGGGCGAAACGGGAAAAGGCATCGCTGAGCATTTTGCAGCACGCTCCGGTTCATCGGACGGACAAAGGAAAACGCCCGGCAAAGCCGGGCGGTTCCCTTTCCGGTACAGTCGGAGCTTGGCCCCCGGTTGGGCCCCTGGCCGTCAGGACCCCTGGCTGAGCGCCTCCGCCAGCGCACGGTCGTGCGGGTTCTGGCCGACGACCAGCTGCATCGACTGGGTCGGCATGGAAATGCCCAGTTCGTCGAACTTCTTCTTCAGCAGGCGGTTGAACTCGCGGGTGACGCCCCACTGACGGGTCGGGCGGGTCTTGAACTGGGCCAGGATGTTGATGCCGGTGTCGGACAGCTTGTCGACGCCCAGCACCTCCAGCGGGTTCAGGATGTCGGCGGCGAACTGCGGCTGGGCCTGCACCTCGGCCCCGGTCTCCTTCAGCGCGGCGATGATGCGGTCGGGATCCTCGCGGTTGGACACCGTGATGTTGAACAGGGTGACCGAGAAGTCCTTGCTCATGTTCTTCACGGTGGTGACGGCGCTGAACGGCACGGAATGGACGGCGCCGGCCCCGTCGCGCAGACGGATGGAGCGGATGGAGATCGCCTCCACCGTGCCGGAATGGCCGCCGCCGACATCCACCACGTCGCCGACCGACACCGTGTCCTCGAACAGGATGAACAGGCCGGTGATGATGTCCTTGACCAGGGTCTGCGAGCCGAAACCGATGGCCAGACCGACGACACCGGCACCGGCCAGCAGCGGCGCGATGTTGACGCCCAGTTCCGACAGGGTGATCAGCGACACCATCGTCACCAGCAGGATCAGGAAGGCGTTGCGCAGAAGCGGCAGCAGCGTGCGCATGCGGGCGCTGCGCTCGATGCGGGCGCCGTTCTTGTCGGTGGCGCGCAGGAAATGCTCGATCAGCGCGCTCACCACCTCCCAGGCGACGATGGCGCCGGCCAGCAGCAGGCCGATGGAGATGGCGCTGCCGACGATGCGGCGGCCGGCGGCCGACTCGACCAGTCCCAGCGTGTCGATGCCCCAGCCATTCAGCGCGACACCCAGCGCGACCAGCCAGATGATGACCTTGCCGATGCGCTGGACGATGGGAAGATAGTGGAAGGCGCGGGTGTGGAGCTGCGGCAGGTTGCCGGCCAGCTCGCGGTTCATCGTCAGGCCACGGCGCAGCGTCCGGTTCAGCCCGGTCACCAGCAGACGCGCCACCACCACCGACAGCACGGTCACGGCGGTGCCGCGGGCCAGATACTCGAACCCGCCATAAACGTTCAGCACCCACACGCCCAGCGTCACCACGACATAGAGGATGGCCAGCACGTGCCAGATCTCGGCGAAGCGGCGGCGCGCGGTGCGCAGGACCGCCCCCTGCCCTTCCGCCTCGCGCCGGGCGGTCGCCAGCGGGTCGCCGTCGCCCGACAGCGGGTTGCCGCGCATCCACTCGGCGACGCCGACGCGGTTCTGCAGGATCAGCGCGATCAGCATGCCGGCGATCACCACGCCCAGCAGCTTCAGCAGCGCGCCGTAGGCACCCAGCGGCAGGCCGAGCACATAGGCGCCCTCCGCCAGGAAATAGCCGTAGACCGCAACCGCGATCAGCCGGCGCGACCAGATATAGCAGCGGCGCGCCCCGGCTTCGCTGGTGTGGACCAGCCGCAGGTTGGGGGCGTCCGGCGCGAACAGCATCCGCACCAGGATCAGCAGCGCCTGGGTGATGACGGTGGCGTTCACCACCGCCAGCGCCACCAGCCGCACGCGCGGCGCCGGCTCCGTCACCGACAGGATCGTGTAGGCGACGACGATGAATCCGAGAATCGGCGCCAGTTCCAGCACCGCGCGGCCCAGCAGCATCGGGATGCGCAGCAGGGGGGAGCCGACATGGTGGGCCGCCATCGCCTGTCGCGGCCGGCTGAGCAGCCAGGCGATTCCGCGGGCCGCCACCGCGCCGATGCCGAGGATCATCGCCAGCTGGATGCCGATCTGCACCCAGCGTTCACGGGCGGTGTCGTCCTGCGCCTGCCGCTGGACCCAGGACAGCGCCCCCGGCAGGTCGGAGAAGACGTTGGCGACCTGCACCAACTGGCGGCTGACCACATCCATCCGCGCCGCCAGGAAGGAGAGCGCGCGGGCGCCAAGGGTCTGCGGCAGCGCCGACTCGCCCTCGGCTTCCTTGGCCTGGGCGAGGCCGCGCTGGGCGGCGATCAGATTGCGCAGCTGGCTGACCAGCTGGGTGCGTGCATCCTGGTTCTCCAGCGTACCGACCAGCGCCTCCAGCTGCTGCACGGTCCCCTCGTCGACCACCACCGGGGCGGCGGAGGCTGGGGTGGCGGCACCGGCGGCCGGAGCGGCGGCGGCCGGTGCCGGCGACGCGGCCAGCGCGGCGGAGCCCGCCAACCCCACCCCGGCGAGCAGAGCCGCAAGCAGCAGGACGGCGAAGCCGCCGGACAAAAACAAACGCCAGCCCCGTGCAAGGGCGGGTGCGGCAGGCGTTGCGGACCGGATCATCGGCAAATCACTCGGCTGGTCTTTGGAAAGCGGTGGCAAACAGCGGCAAAGCGGAACCCTGGCGCGGAACTGTGGCTCCAATATGCCGGGCTTCGGGAAGTTAGTTCCCCCGCTTCCGCTTGCCAACCCGACTGTCTGTTCCTTTTTTAAGCGGGCCCCCTACCGGAAAAGCCGGAATCGGAGAAAAGGACGAGCCATGAACGACACACCCGCCGGATCGGACGGAAGCAGCGGATTGGAACCGGATCAAGGGATCGGGCAGGACGGTTCCGTCCGCGACAAGCTGGTCGCCACCAAGGAGCAATGGGCGCGCGACGGCCGCGCGCTGACCGGACAAGCCGCCGACCCGGCGCGCGACCGGCTGCCGCCTGGCCAGCGTCTGGTGACCGACTGGCCGGTGCTGGACCTCGGCATCACGCCGAAGGTGACGACGGACAACTGGACGCTCGCCGTCGACGGGCTGGTGGAGAACCGGCTGTCCTGGACCTGGGAGGACTTCCAGGCCCAGCCGCAGGAGAGCTTCGTCTCCGACATCCATTGCGTCACCACCTGGTCGCGCTACGACAACCGGTGGGAGGGCGTCAGCGCCCGCCGCCTGCTGGAGCTTGCCCGGCCGAAGCCGGAGGCGCGCTTCGTCGTCTTCCATTCCTTCGACGGCTACACCACCAACGTCGCCCTGTCGGACTTCGACGACGACGGCGTGCTGCTCGCCACGACCTGGGAAGGCCAGCCGATCAGCCGCGACCATGGCGGGCCGGTGCGCATCGTGCTGCCCAAGCTGTATTTCTGGAAAAGCGCCAAGTGGGTGAAGCGGATCGAGTTGCTGGCAAGCGACCACAAAGGCTATTGGGAGGTCCGCGGCTACAACAACCACGCCGACCCGTGGCTGGAGGAACGCTATTCCGACTGACGCCGTGAGGAGGCGCTTCCCCCAAAAGCCGCTTTCACCTTGCCGGCGAAACCGTTAAGGTGCGGCGCAAGTGGCCCCGTAGCTCATCAGGATAGAGCGCGAGTTTCCTAAACTTGAGGCAGCAGGTTCGAGTCCTGCCGGGGTCACCACCACCGTTCCGGTTTCAGTGCGCGACGATGGCGCAGACCGTCGCCTTCGTCGCCTTGGCCAGATCGGCCGGCGCCAGCACGATCTGCAGGCCGCGCCGGCCGCCATTCACCACCATTTCCGGCAGCGCTTCGGCGCTCGCGTCGATGAAGGTCGGCAATGCCTTCTTCTGGCCCAGCGGGCTGATGCCGCCGACCAGGAATCCCGTGGTCTTTTCCGCCAGCGCCGGGTCGGCAAGGTCGGCCTTCTTCGCCTTCGCCGCCGCGGCGATGGCCTTCAAATCCAGCTTGGCCGCGACCGGGATGACGGCACAGGCCAGCGCCTTGGGTTCAAGCTGGACGATCAGGGTCTTGTAGACGATGGCAGGGTCGAGCCCGAGCGATTCGGCCGCATGCAGGCCGATGGCGTCGGCCGACGGATCGTACTCGTACTCCATCAGCCGGAAGGCGACGCCAGCCGCCTTCGCCGCATTGACCGCCGGTGTCACCTTCGCCGCCATACCTTACACCCCGAATTCCACACCACTCACTGACAAAGTGCGGCGGGAGCTTGGCAGGCGGCGTTGTGGGTGTAAAGCCCTCTGGACCTCACTCCATCCCGCGCGAGGACGGGTTGCCGATCATTGTGAGGAACTCGCGACGGGTCGACGGGTCGGTGCGGAAGGCGCCCAGCATGCGGCTGGTCACCATGGTCACACCGGTCTTGTGGACGCCGCGGGTGGTCATGCACTGATGCTGCGCCTCGACCACGACGGCGACGCCCTCGGGCTGCAGGACCTCGTCGATGGTGTTGGCGATCTGCGCCGTCATCTTCTCCTGGATCTGCAGGCGCTTGCCATAGGCCTCGACCAGGCGCGCCAGCTTGGAGATGCCGACGACGCGGCGGCGCGGCAGATAGGCGACATGCGCCTTGCCGATGATCGGCACCATGTGGTGCTCGCAATAGGACTCCACCCGGATGTCGCGCAGCACGACCATCTCGTCGTAGCCGTCGGTCTCCTCGAAGGTGCGCGACAGGATCTCGACCGGGTCGATGCCGTAGCCGGCGAAGAATTCCTCATAGGAGCGGACGACGCGGTCCGGCGTGCCGACCAGCCCTTCGCGCGCCGGGTCGTCGCCGGCCCAGCGGATCAGGGTGCGCACAGCCTCTTCCGCCTCGGTGCGGGACGGACGGGCGACGGGGTCGGGCCGGGACAGGCCGGGGCCGCGAAGCACGTTGTCGGCGACCGGGGGCTTGGCGTGCGGGGTCTTGGTAGCCGTCACGGGAAACATCCTTTCCATAACTGGGAAACGCCCTGCGCGAAGCCGATGGCCGCAATCCGACGGCCGTCGCGCAACACGCCCATCGTGTCTGGCGTCACTTCCGTCGTCAGTACGGAGCCGAAGCCCCGGCGGATCAACCGAACGGGCGGCAAGACGAAAGAACCCATTCGCAGAATGCGGAGCGGCGGCGCCAGCCACGGTTTCCGCCGCTTGCCGCCTTTCGGAAGTCCCTAGATTTAGGTCCCGCCCCATGGCCTGCAAGCTATGGACAAAGTACGGACAGCCATGCGGATTGTCAAAGCCGCCTGTTAATTTCTTCCAATATCCACACACATTCTATTGTATTATTCGTCTGCGTCCGGAATTGCCGGGCAGTCGGGCCGTCCGATCAGTTCAGCTGCATCGGCTGGTGCGGACTGTCCAGCGAGAAGGCCGGGATGGTCACGTCGAAGGCGCGTCCGTCCTCCCCCTCCATGCCATAGCTGCCGGCCATGATGCCGGACGGCGTGCCGAGCGGGGTGCCGCTGGTGTATTCGAAGTGGTCGCCCGGCTCCAGCACCGGCTGCTCGCCGACCACGCCGGGCCCCCGCACCTCCTGCACGCGGCCCATGGCGTCGGTGATGCGCCAGTGGCGGGTGCGCAGCTGCACCGTCTCGCTGCCTTCGTTCTCGATGCGGACGTGATAGGCCCAGACGAAGCGCCCCTCGGCCGGAGCCGACTGGTCTTCCAGGAAAACGGGCTGGACGGTGACGCGGATGTCGTGGGTAACGGCGGTGTACATGGCGGGCGGTCCGATGAACGGCGCCGGCCGTAAAAACGGGCCGGCGGCTTGGGGTTCCGGCTGGGGATTCCGGGTGGCCGGGCGGCGGTTCCGCGCAGGATAAAGTCCCCTCTCCGCACTGTCCAGAACGCCGCCGGACAATGATGCGACATGCCCGCACTGGGATGGACACAGTCATGCACAGTCTCCGGGTCTGCATGGTCTTGCGACGGGGGGGAGACGATGATATATGCGCAAGTCCCAGCAACGGCCGAAGAGCCTTGTCCATGTCTCGTTCGCACGCCCTTCGCATCCGACGACGGAGCCTCGCACCGCGCATCGCGGTTGCGGCCGTCCTTGGGTCGCGTGCGAACGCCAGAGGCACAACGGGGACCTGACACCCCCGGCCTTCCGGCGGCGGCGCGATCCGCCCTCCAAAAGCCTTCTGAGAAGACTTTCTTCCCGCCGGGAGCCCCACGCATGATCATCACCGTCGAAGAGCCGAAGCACGCCGCCGCCATCGAAGCCCTGCTGGACGCCTCCTTCGGTCCGGACCGTTTCACCAAGACCGCCTATCGGCTGCGCGACGGCGTCGACTCCATCCCCGCCCTGAACCTCGTCGCCATCGAGCATGACGAGCATGGGCGCGAGGTGGTGGTGGGCACCATCCGCTACTGGCCGATCCTGGTCGGCGGCACCACCCAGTCCATCCTGCTCGGCCCCATCGCGGTCGCCGCCCATCTGCAGGGCAGCGGGCTGGGCAGCAAGCTGATCCGGATGAGCCTGAACAAGGCGGTGGCGCTGGGCCACAAGTCGGTGATCCTGGTCGGCGACGCCCCCTATTACGAGCGGTTCGGCTTCTCCCGCGCCCTGACGCTGGGCATGCAGATGCCCGGTCCGGTCGACATGAACCGGCTACTGGGCCTGGAACTGGTCGAAGGCTCGCTGGCCGGCGCCGCCGGCATGATCGGCAAGCCGGAACAGGCGGACGCGCAGGACGTCGCCATTGGCGCCACCCCGGTGATGAGCTCGGTGCTGGCCGCCCCGGCTGCGAACGCGCCCGTCCTGGCGGGAGACACCCCCGTCCCTTTCAGCGCCCTGTTCAGCCGGACGGCGGCGGAGCGACTTTGGACTGACCGCGTGCGCCGGACCGACTGGTTCTGGCGCGACGGCCTGCAAGCCGGCGCGGCGTGACCATTCCGGCCCTCGGTCCGCATTGCGGAAACGACGTCGTTGCAAACATGGGTGGGGCGAAGCGGGATTGACTCGATTCGCCCCACACGCGATACCATCTTTTCAGGAGCGACGCCGGACATGCGGCGTGCCGCGCGCCACGCAGCATCGTGAGCGCGCTATTCGTTTTTGTTCTGAGCGGAAGGGTGCGGGTTGACCAAGAAGCTGTTCATCAAGACCTGGGGCTGCCAGATGAACGTGTACGACTCCGCCCGGATGGCGGACGTCCTGGCACCGCTGGGCTACCAACCGGTCGATGAGCCGGACGGCGCCGACATGGTGATCCTGAACACCTGCCACATCCGCGAAAAGGCCGCCGAGAAGGTCTTCTCCGAACTGGGCCGGCTGCGCCAGATGAAGGACCGCAAGGCGGAGGCCGAGGACGGCCGGATGATCCTGGCGGTCGCCGGCTGCGTCGCCCAGGCCGAGGGCGAGGAGATCGTCGCCCGCGCCCCCTTCGTCGACATGGTCTTCGGCCCGCAGACCTACCACACCCTGCCGGAGATGGTGGCGAAGGCCAGTCGTGCCGCCGGCAGCGTGCTGAACACCGACTTCCCGGCCGAATCCAAGTTCGATTTCCTGCCGGAGGAAGCCGGCAGCCAGGGCGTCTCCGCCTTCCTGGCGGTGCAGGAGGGCTGCGACAAGTTCTGCACCTTCTGCGTCGTGCCCTACACCCGCGGCGCCGAATTCTCCCGTCCCGCCGACCGGATCCTGGCCGAAGCGAAGCGGCTGGTGGCCGGCGGCACGCGCGAGATCAACCTGCTGGGCCAGAACGTCAACGCCTGGCACGGCGACGGGCCGGACGGCACCACCTGGGGCCTCGGCCGGCTGATCCGCCAGCTGGCGGAGATCGACGGGTTGGAGCGCATCCGCTACACCACCTCGCACCCGCGCGACATGGCCGACGACCTGATCCGCGCACACGCCGAGGTGCCGCAGTTGATGCCCTACCTGCATCTGCCGGTGCAGGCCGGGTCCGACCGCATCCTGGCGGCGATGAACCGCAAGCACACCGCCGACGATTACCGCCGGCTGGTCGACCGGCTGCGCACGGCCAAGCCCGATCTGGCGATGTCCGGCGACTTCATCGTCGGCTTCCCCGGCGAGAGCGACGCCGATTTCGCCGCGACGCTGAAGCTGGTCACCGAGATCGGCTATGCCCAGGCCTATTCCTTCAAATACAGCCCGCGTCCCGGCACCCCGGCCTCGGTCGACGGTGCCCAGGTGCCGGAAGAGGTGAAGGAATCCCGTCTGGCGGCTCTGCACCAGTTGCTGAACGCCCAGCAGGTCGCCTTCAACCACAGCTTCATCGGCCGCAGCGTGCCGGTCCTGTTCGACCGTGTCGGGCGCCGCGACGGCCAGCTGCTGGGCCGCAGCCCGTGGATGCAGTCGGTCCATGCCGAGGCGAACGAACGGCTGCTCGGCCGCATCGTCGAGGTGCAGGTCGATGCGGCGCTCGCCAACAGCCTCGCCGGCACCGTGGTGACGGGTGAACACACCACCGCCTCTCCCTTCCAGCCTGCCGTAACCTTGGAGGCAAGCGCTTGAACGGTCTGCCCGAACGGCGTATCGACGTTCAATTCGATGACAACCGGCTTCTGCCGATGCTGTACGGGGAGCATGATCGCCACCTCGCCCGCATCGAATCCCTTCTCGGCGTGTCGCTGATCTCCCGCGGCAACACCCTGACCATCTCCGGCCCGTCCGAGGCCGCCGAAACGGCGCGGACGGCGCTGAACGGCCTGTATGGCCGGCTGACCCGCGGCCAGACCATCGACGGCGGCGAAGTCGACGGCGCCGTCCGTATGGCGACCGCAGATGCCGGTTTCGCCGGTGTGGCGACGGGTGAGGAGCCGCGCGCGCCCGGCCAGCAGGCGACCATCACCCGAGCCGAGATTGCCCTGCGCACCCGCCGGCGCGGCCCGATCACACCGCGCTCCCCCACCCAGGCCGCCTATCTGCAAGCCCTGGCGGAGAGCGAACTGGTCTTCGGTCTCGGCCCGGCCGGCACCGGCAAGACCTATCTGGCGGTGGCGCAGGCGGTGGCGCTGCTGACCACCGGTCAGGTCGACCGCATCGTGCTGTCGCGCCCGGCGGTCGAAGCGGGCGAGCGGCTGGGCTTCCTGCCCGGCGACCTGAAGGAAAAGGTCGATCCTTACCTGCGTCCGCTCTATGACGCACTGCACGACATGCTGCCGGCGGAACAGGTGAAGAAGCGGCTGGAGTCCGGCGAGATCGAGATCGCGCCGTTGGCCTTCATGCGCGGCCGGACGCTGGGCAACGCCTTCGTCATCCTGGACGAGGCGCAGAACACCACGCCGATGCAGATGAAGATGTTCCTGACCCGTCTCGGCGAAGGCGGGCGGATGGTCATCACCGGCGACATCTCGCAGATCGACCTGCCGTCGGGCACCCGGTCGGGCCTGCGCGACGCGCTGGACATCCTGCGCGGGGTGGAGGGTGTGCGCTTCGTCCGCTTCACCGACGCCGACGTCGTCCGCCACCCGATGGTCGCCCGCATCATCCGCGCCTATGACCAGGCCGATGCCCGCGAGGCGGAACGCAAGCAGGCCCGCCGCATCAGTTCCGCATCCGAAACGACCGTCAGCGGCCCTGCGATCGTTGGAGATCCGGAATGACCAGCGCGGTCGACATCACTGTTTCACGTGAAGCCGGCGATTGGGCCGAGGATGCCGAGTGGCTGGCGGAGCGCGCGGCGCTCGCCGCCCTGGGTGCGGCCTATGACGACGAGGAAGGCCCGGCCGAGCTGTCGGTCGTGCTGGCCGACGACGAGCTGGTCCACAGGCTGAACCGCGAGTATCGCGGCAAGGACAAGCCGACCAACGTCCTGTCCTTCGCCCTGACCGAGGCGGAGGAGCCGGAGGCGCAAGACGGCGTGCCGGTGATGCTGGGCGACGTCATCCTCGCCTATGAAACGGTCGCCCGCGAGGCGTCCGAACAGGGGAAAAGCTTCAAAGACCACATGACTCACCTTGTGATGCATGGTGTTCTGCATCTGCTGGGTTATGATCACGAGACGGACGACGAGGCCGAGGAGATGGAGGCGCTGGAAACCCGGCTGCTCGCCACGCTCGGAATCGCCGATCCTTACGCCGCCAACCACCAACCGCCGGACCGATGAGCGAGATATCCGACAGTCGCACGCCCCGTGATGACCACGGGGCCGAAGACCATTCCCTGGGCCACCTGTTCAAGGGGTGGCTCCGCACCGTCTGGGGCGGCCGCGAGGACAATTCCCTGCGCGGCACGATCGAAGAACTGATCTCCGGCCTGGACGATGCCGCGAGCGAGGACGGCGAGGATTCGCTGGGCGCCGGCGAGCGGGCGCTGCTGACCAACATCCTGAAGCTGCGCGACCGCACCGTCGCCGACGTCATGGTGCCGCGGGCCGACATCATCTCCGTCGACATCGACACCCCCTTCCCCGCCCTGGTCCAGCGCGTCGCCGAGGAAGGCCATTCCCGCCTGCCGGTGTACCGTGAGACGTTGGACGACGTGGTCGGCATCATCCACATCAAGGACGTGCTGACCCTGCTGGCGAAGCAGGCCGCCTCGCCCGAGGGCCTGCGCCAGAAGCCGGACCTGACCGGCATCATCCGCGAGGCGAAGATCGTCGCCCCCTCCATGCATGTGCTCGACCTGCTGGTGCAGATGCGCCAGACCCGCCAGCACATGGCCCTGGTGGTGGACGAGTTCGGCGGCATCGACGGCCTCGTCACCATCGAGGATCTGGTGGAGGAGATCGTCGGCGAGATCGAGGACGAGCATGACGAGACCGCGGCGCCGCGGCTGGTCGAGCGTCCCGACGGCAGCCTGATCGCCGACGCCCGCCTGCCCATCGAGGATTTCGAGCATCGCGTCGGCCCGGTCCTGTCCGAGGAGGAGCGCGAGGATATCGACACGCTGGGCGGTCTGGTCGTTTCCATCGCCGGCCGCGTGCCGGGGCTGGGCGAACGGCTGATCCATCCCTCGGGCCTGGAGTTCGAGATCGTCGACGCCGACTCCCGCCGCCTGAAGCGCCTGCGCGTCCACAACGTCCCGGCCAACAGTTCGGAACTGGCGGAGACGGCGTAAGGATTGGGGTGGGGGTCTGACGCCTCCCCTACCCCCACAACACAGCTCCGCCCACAACAGCCTTGGCGCCCCTGTCCGGCCGCATTACCTATGGCGCCGCCCGCCATTCCTTGCCGCTGCCGGAGTTTCCCGTCTTGACCGTCACCGATGCGCTGCCCGTCCCCGCCCGGCTGGGCCGTGTTTCCGCGCGGCTGGCCGCGCTGACCGGCTGGCGCCGGCTGGCTGCCGCGGCCTTGCTGGGTGGGCTCGCCACGCTGGCGGTGCCGCCGGCCGACCTGATACCGGTGCTGCTGGTCGCCTTTCCCGGCCTGATCTGGCTGCTGGACGGGGTGGAGACGAAGAAGGGCGCCTTCGCCCTCGGCTGGTTCTTCGGCTTCGGCCATCACCTGCTGGGGCTCTATTGGATCAGCGCCGCGCTGTTCACCGATATCGAGCGCTTCTGGTGGGCCCTGCCGCTGTCGGCCGTCGGTCTGCCGATCCTGCTGGCGATGTTCAGCGGCGGCGCCACCCTGACCTTCCACATGCTGCGCCGGCGCGGCTTCGGCATTGGGCTGGGCCGACCGCTGCTGTTCGCCGCCTGCTGGTGCCTGTGGGAATGGCTGCGCGGCCACGTCTTCACCGGCTTTCCCTGGAACCTGATCGGCTATGGCTGGGTCGGGGTGCTGCCGGTGCTGCAGACCGTCTCGCTGGTCGGCATCTATGGGCTGACGCTGGTGACGGTGTTGGTCGCCTCTCTGCCCGCCGCCCTGCCCGACCGCGACACCACACCGCGTCGCGCCTGGGCCGGCGTCGCCGCCGGGCTGGCGCTGCTGGCGGTGCTGGGCGGCTGGGGCGCCTGGAGGCTGGCCGGCGCGGTGGACGAGCCGGTGCCGGGCGTGCGGCTTCGGCTGGTCCAGGCGGCGATCGACCAGCGGCTGAAATGGGCGCCGGCCGAGCGGGTGCAGAATTTCCAGAACCATCTCGCCCTGTCCGCCGCCCCGCCGGCCGATCCGTCGGCCCCGCCGCCCAACGTCATCATCTGGCCGGAAACCGCCGTCCCCTTCTTCGTCGAGGAGGATGCGCGGGTGCGCCAGGCGATGGCCTCCGTCATCCCGCCGGGCGGTCTGCTGATCACCGGGGCGCCGCGCACGACGGTCGGTGCGGACGGCGAGCGTCGTTATTTCAACGGCATGGTGGCGGTGGACGGCAGCGGTGCGGTCGTCGCCGACTACGACAAGTTCCACCTCGTGCCCTTCGGCGAGTACATGCCGCTGCGGCAATGGCTGCCCGTCGGCGCCATCGCCGGCAACGGGGCGGAATTCTCCGCCGGCCCCGGTCCGCGCACCTTGGACCTGGAAGGTCGTGTGGCCGGCCTGCCCTCCTTCAGCCCGCTGATCTGCTATGAGAGCATCTTTCCCGGCGCCGTGGTCGACACCGCGGACCGGCCGCACTGGCTGCTGAACCTGACCAACGACGCCTGGTACGGCCGCACCGCCGGTCCGCACCAGCATTTTGCGATCAATCAGGTCCGTGCCGTGGAGGAAGGACTGCCGCTCGTGCGGGTGGCGAATACGGGAATATCCGGGGTGGTGGACTCCTACGGTCGTGTGCAACAATTGCTCGGTCTGGGTGAGCGGGGCTTCATCGATACCACGTTGCCGGAAGCGCCTGACGGCGTCACAGCCTATGCCCGTATGGGAGACTGGATTTTCGGCATAGTGCTTCTAGGCTGTTTTCTGGCGGCCTTGGCCTCGCGATATCACCGGTGACGCAGCAATACGGGCAATACGCCCGCCACAGGCAGAACAATTTCGTGTAACCGGCTTGACCGGAGCGGGCTTGACTGCATACGTGGATATGTCGTAACTAGGTTGCACAACCGTTACAGGGATAAACGAGATGCAGACTGAAACTGGGGCGCCGCGCGGGCGCCGTGCGGGTGCCGGCCGTCCGAAGACCGGAAAGCCGAATCCCATCGATGTCCATGTCGGATCCCGCGTCCGTCTTCGCCGCACGCTTCTCGGCATGAGCCAGGAGAAGCTCGGCGAGGCGATCGGCCTGACCTTCCAGCAGGTGCAGAAATACGAGCGCGGCGCCAACCGCATCGGCGCGTCGCGTCTGTTCGACCTCAGCCGCGTCCTGGATGTGCCGGTCTCCTTCTTCTTCGACGACATGCCGGCCGAAGCGGCTGCCGCCCGCGTCGACGACGAGGACGAGTCCGGTGCGACCGAAGAGCGCTCCGCCAGCACCTACGAGCCCGATCCGATGGCCAAGCGCGAGACGCTGGAACTGGTCCGCGCCTACTACAAGATCAGCGATCCGTCGGTGCGCAAGCGCCTGTTCGAACTGACCAAGGCTGTGGCCAGCGCCGCCGTTGCGGAAGCCGCACAGTAACGTCGTCAAGTACCTCCTGCCGGTTGCCACACGGCATGTGATACCCACCGAACGGGGATGGCACGGGCTCGACCGTGCTCCCCCTTCGTGCGGCGCCCGCGATAATCGGTCCGGGGCCTTACCGCCGGTAGATTTCTTGACCCCGGCTGGATTCCTTGTCACAACCCGTTTTGGATCGGTGTCTGCGGCCGCTGTACCGGTCTGCCGTTTCGGCTCATGAAATAGCGTGCCGCCGAATGCCGAGGTTTCCCGTGGCAAAGCTGAACTACGTCTTCACCAGCGAGTCCGTGTCGGAAGGTCATCCCGACAAGGTCTGCGACCGCATTTCCGACGCCATCGTCGATCTTTATCTTTCGCACGACCCGCAGGCCCGCGTGGCCGTCGAGACTCTCGCGACCACCAATCAGGTCGTTCTGGCCGGCGAAGTTCGCGGCCCCGACAGCATCAAGGCCGACCAGCTGGTCGAAGTCGCCCGCGCCGCGGTGAAGGACATCGGTTACGAGCAGGACGGCTTCCATTGGGAGAAGATGGACGTCAAGTGCTTCGTCCACTCCCAGTCCGCCGACATCGCCGTGGGCGTCGACGCCGCGGGCAACAAGGACGAGGGTGCCGGCGACCAGGGCATCATGTTCGGCTATGCCTGCCGGGAGACCCCGGCGCTGATGCCGGCCCCGATCTACTACAGCCATGCCATCCTGAAGTCGCTGGCCGAGGCGCGCCATTCCGGCGCCGCCCCGCAGCTGGGTCCGGACGCCAAGAGCCAGGTCACCCTGCAGTACATCGACGGCCGCCCGACCCGCGCCACCGCCATCGTGCTGTCGACCCAGCATGCCGAGGGGCTGGACCAGGACGCCGTGCGCGAGATCGTCCTGCCGCACATCGTCAATTGCCTGCCGGAAGGCTGGATGTGCGACCCGAAGCACCTGTACGTCAATCCGACCGGCCGCTTCGTCATCGGCGGCCCGGACGGTGACGCCGGCCTGACCGGCCGCAAGATCATCGTCGACACCTACGGCGGTGCCGCTCCGCATGGCGGCGGCGCCTTCTCCGGCAAGGATCCGACGAAGGTCGACCGCTCGGCCGCCTACGCCGCCCGCTACCTCGCCAAGAACGTCGTCGCGGCGGAACTGGCGGACAAGTGCACGATCCAGGTCTCCTACGCCATCGGCGTGTCCAAGCCGCTGTCGGTCTATGTCGACACCCACGGCACCGGCACTGTCGACGAGGATCGCCTGTCCGACGTGCTGCAGCAGCTGGTGGACCTGTCCCCGCGCGGCATCCGCACGCATCTGGGACTGAACAAGCCGATCTACGCCCGCACCGCCGCCTACGGCCATTTCGGCCGCGAGCCGGAGGTGGACGGCGGCTTCTCGTGGGAGAAGACCGATCTGGTCGGCGACCTGCGCAGCGCCTTCCTGTAAAAGCGCGTTCGCAGCATAGCACCCGCCGCAAGGCGGATGGACGGCAGGGGCTGGCAACGGCCCCTGCTTTCTTTTGAGGCCCATCCCTTTTCCCGATACAGCGTTCCGACATGACCGACGACAGCACCTCCGGCCCCCTCGCCGAAAGCTCCAACCGCCTGTTCGGGCGCCGCAAGGGCCGGCCGTTGCGCAAGCGCCGGACGGAACTGATCGACGTTCTGCTGCCGCAGCTCCAGATCACGCTGCCGCAGCCCGGCGACCGGCTGGACCCCGCCGGCCTGTTCGACAGCCCGAAACGGGAGGTCTGGCTGGAGGTCGGGTTCGGCATGGGTCATCACCTCGCCTGGCAGGCCGGGCACCATCCGGATGTCGGCTTCATCGGCGCGGAACCCTTCCTCAACGGCATCGCCGGCCTGCTGGGCATGGTCGATGACGACGACCTGCGGAATGTGCGCATCCAGCCCGACGACGCCCGGCCGCTGCTGGACGCCCTGCCCGACGCCTCCATCGGCCGCGCCTTCGTGCTGTTCGCCGACCCCTGGCCGAAGAAGCGCCACGCCGACCGCCGCTTCATCGGGCCTGAGAACCTGCCGCGGCTCGCCCGCGTGCTGAAGGACGGCGCGGAGCTGCGTCTGGCCAGCGACGACATGGGTCTGGTGCGCTGGATGCTTGAACACACGGTGAAGCATCCCGATTTCGAATGGACGGCGCGCCGCCCGTCGGACTGGCGCATCCGCCCCGACGACTGGCCCGCCACCCGCTATGAGGAAAAGGCCATCGCCGCCGGCCGCAAGCCGGTCTTCATGCGGTTCGTCCGCCGCCCGCGAGGCTGACGCATACCCGTTCCGCTTGAGATTCCGGCCGTCCACGGCGATCAGGCCGGAAAAGGCTTGCGGCATCGGACGGAATGACTATATTCACCGCTGAGAACCCATACGGATCGGCGGCCCGGGCAACCGGGCCGGCGAGACGCTTTGCGGGTGGGCTTTTGCCCACTTATTTTTTTATGAGCGTGTGGAAGCACGCGCTTGTTGAACCTTCTGTTGTGGAAACCTCGTCCGGTTCGATCCCGGCCGCAGGCTTTGGGTTAGGTGGAATGGACGCTACAGGTCGCATCGAACAGATCATCACGCCGTCGGTCGAAGCCATGGGCTATGAGGTCGTGCGCGTACAGATCTCCGGCGGCCAGCGGGCGATCCTCCAGATCATGGCGGAGCGCGCCGACGGCGCGCCCATGACCGTCGAGGATTGTGCCGACATCAGCCGTTCCGTTTCGGCCCTGCTGGACGTGGAAGACCCGATCCGCGAAGCTTACACGCTGGAAGTCAGCTCGCCCGGCATCGACCGGCCGCTGACCCGGCTCAAGGATTTCGAGCGCTTCGCCGGCTTCGAAGCCCGGCTGGAAAGCCGCATGGCCATCGACGGCCGCAAGCGCTTCAAAGGCATGCTGAAGGGCGTCGAGGACGGCCTCGTGTGCATCGACACCGAACAGGGAGCCGCCCGGCTGGAGTTCGACAATATCCTGCGCGCCAAGCTGGTGCTGACGGACGAGCTGATCCGCGCCAGCCAGGAGCAGCAGGAGGGCCTGCAGAACTGACGGACCCGTCCATCAGGACGCGCCATCGGACTGCCTGGCCTGGATTGCCTGCCCCCACCCCGCCGACCCGACCGGACATCACGCAAGACCGGCATCACACAAGACCGACTCAGGAAGTGTAACGGATGGAACTGCTGCAAGTCGCTGACGCGGTCGCCCGCGAAAAGAACATCGACCGGGACGAAGTCCTGGAGGCGATGGAGCAGGCGATTCAGAAGGCCGGCCGCTCCAAGTACGGCCACGAGCACGACATCCGCGCCCGCATCGATCGCAAGACCGGCGACATCCATCTGACCCGTCACCTGGAGGTGGTCGAGGCGGTGGAGAACGAGGCGACGCAGGTCACCCTGCCCTACGCCCAGCGCCGCAAGCCCGGCGCCAAGATCGGCGACTTCCTGGTCGACCCGCTGCCGCCGATCGATTTCGGCCGCATCGCCGCCCAGACCGCCAAGCAGGTGATCGTGCAGAAGGTGCGCGACGCCGAGCGCAAGCGCCAGTTCAACGAGTACAAGGACCGCAACGGCGAGATCGTCAACGGTCTGGTCAAGCGCGTCGAATACGGCAACGTCACCGTCGACCTGGGCCGCGCCGAAGCGATCCTGCGCCGCGACGAACTGCTGCCGCGCGAGCATTTCAAGAACGGCGACCGCGTCCGCGCCTATATCTTCGACGTCCGCGAGGAACCGCGCGGCCCGCAGATCTTCCTGTCGCGCACGCATCCCATGTTCATGGCGAAGCTGTTCGCCCAGGAAGTGCCGGAGATCTACGACGGCATCATCGAGATCCGGGCGGTCGCCCGTGATCCGGGGTCGCGCGCCAAGATCGCCGTGCACAGCAACGACAGCTCCATCGACCCGGTCGGCGCCTGCGTCGGCATGCGCGGCAGCCGCGTCCAGGCGGTCGTCGGCGAGTTGCAGGGCGAGAAGATCGACATCATCCCGTGGTCGGGCGAGGCGGCGACCTTCGTCGTCAACGCGCTCGCCCCGGCCGAGGTCGCCAAGGTCGTGCTCGACGACGACAACCGCCGCATCGAGGTGGTGGTGCCCGACGACCAGCTGTCGCTGGCCATCGGCCGCCGCGGCCAGAATGTGCGCCTCGCCTCGATGCTGACCGGCTGGGACATCGACATCCTGACCGAACAGGAAGAGTCGGAGCGCCGGTCGGAGGAAATCCACAACCGCTCCGCCCTGTTCATGCAGGCCCTGGACGTCGACGACGTGATCGCCCACCTTCTGGTCGCCGAAGGCTTCACCTCCGTCGAGGAGATCGCCTTCGTCGAGACCGAGGAACTGGCCGAGATCGAAGGCTTCGACGAGTCGGTCGCCGACGAGCTGAAGCAGCGCGCCCTCGCCTTCCTGGAAGTGCAGGACGAGCAGGCCAACGAGCGTCGCCTGGAACTGGGCGTCGAGGACATTGTCGCCGAGCTGACCGGCTTCACCGCCACGCAGCTGGTGAAGCTGGGCGAGAACGGCGTGAAGACGCTGGACGACCTGGCCGATCTGGCCGGCGACGAGCTGGTCGAGATCCTGAGCAAGGACGGCGCCAAAGACGCTCCTTCGGAAGAGGAAGCGAACGCGATCATCATGGCCGCGCGCGCCCACTGGTTCGAAGGTGAGGAACAGGACGGCGCCGCCACGGCCCCTGCGGCAGATGGCAGCGCTGGTGGTCAGGGCGCGCAGGCCTGACCGGCAGCAATGCCGGTTGGAACTGTGCCCGACAGGAACGATTATTCGGGACCGCGCGAGCGGATGACGATCGGATGACCGAACGGACCGACGAACGGACACCGACCGCCGCCGCGGATGCGGTGCCGGATCAGGAATTGGCACAGGACGAAGGTGCCGGGACGGAACACCTGCCGGCCGACGACGAGAAGGGGCCTCTGCGCCGCTGTATCGCGTCGGGTACGGTCGGGCCGAAGGAGGGCATGATCCGCTTCGTGATCGGCCCCGACGGCGAAGTGGTACCGGACCTGGAGGAACGTCTGCCCGGCCGCGGCCTTTGGGTCACGGCCGACAGGGATGCCCTGGCGAAAGCCGTGGGGAAATCCGTTTTTGCCAAGGCGGCCCGCCGGGCGGTGAAAGTACCGCCCGATCTGGCCGAAAGGCTGGAACGGCTGCTGGAACGGCGTTGTCTGCACGCGTTGGGCCTTGCCCGCCGTGCCGGCCACGTTCTGGCGGGATACGAGAAGGTGCGCGAGGCGTTGAGGGCCAACCAGGTCGGCCGTGCGGGTCCCCCGCCGGCCCTGCTGGTCGAAGCCGCGGACGGCTCGCTCGACCAACGCGGCAAGGTGACGGCGCTCGCGCCGTCGCTGCCGGTGATCGATCTGTTCGAGTCCTCGGCCTTGGCCGCGGCGCTGGGACGCGATCATGCGGTGCATGCCGTGGTGGCGCGAGGCAGGCTGGCCGCTGGGCTGGTCCGCGAAGCGGCACGCCTGAGGGGGCTGAAAGGTCCCCAGGGGCACCTGGACCTGAAAGGTCCCCAAGGGGACCGGGATGCGCACCAGGATTCTGATAAGGGCTTGGGAGTCGGCGATACGGCCGGCCGGCCTGCGATGTAACGTCTGACCATTCGGGAACCGATGACCGACAGCAACGACCAGGACCAGAAGAAAGTCTTGCACCTAACCGGCGCCAGCAAAGGAAAGCTGGAGTCGAAGAAGCCGGTCGAGACCCAGGTCCGGCAGAGCTTCTCCCATGGCCGGTCAAAAGCGGTGACCGTAGAGGTCAAGCGCAAGCGTCATGTTGAAAAGGGCGCCGTGCCCGGCGTCGCCGACGGCGGCGCCGCCGCGCGTCAAGCTGCCCAGGGCCTGCCCATGCGCGGTGCGCTGGGCCAACGGCCCCGCGGCGGCGGTGCCCCTGCCGGGCGCCAGCTGACCCGCGAGGAGCTGGAATCGCGCTTGCGTGCGCTTCGTGGCGCCGCCGCGTTCGAAGAGCAGCGCCGGATCGAGGCCGAGGAAGAAGCGGTCCGCGCCGAAGCGCGCGCCGCCGAGGCCGCCGCCCGCGCCGCCGAAGAGCCTGAAGCCGCTCCGACCGCCCCCTCCGAAGCCGCCGCTCCGGCCGCCGCGGAAGCCCCGGCCCAGGCTGCGCCGGAAATGCCGCCGATCATTCTGGACGCCGATACCTTGCGCCAGCGCGAGCTGGACGAGATGCGCGCCATCCAGGAAGCAGACCGCAAGGTCGCCGAAGAGGCCGAACGCCGCCGCAAGGAGGAAGAGGCCAAGCGCAAGGAAGCCGAGGACGCCAAGCGCCGCGACGCCGAACCGGCGCCCCGCCGCGATGGCGCCCGTGACGGTGCGGGCCGTGACGGCGCGCGTCCGGCCGGTGCCCGTCCGGCCGGCGACCAGCGCCCCGGTGGTGCCGCCGGCCGTCCCGCCGCCGATGCCGCTCCCGGCCGCACGTTGCCCGGTGCCGGTGCTCCGGCCCCCCGCGCCGTCGAGGAAGAGGACGACAACCGCCGCAAGGGCGGTCGTGGTGGCGCTCCGGCCAAGGCCGCTCCCGCCCGTCCCGCCGCCAAGGCTCCCGCCGGCGCCGACCGTCGCAAGGGCACCAAGCTGACCGTCTCGCAGGCGCTCAGCGACGACGGCAGCGATCGCACCCGCTCGCTGGCCGCCGTCCGCCGTGCCCGCGAACGTGAGCGCATGCGGCAGATGAGCCGTCAGGAGACCGCGAAGGTCACCCGCGACGTCGTCCTGCCGGAGGTCATCACGGTCCAGGAACTCGCCAACCGCATGGCCGAGCGCGGTGCGGACGTCATCAAGGCGCTGATGCGCATGGGCGTGATGGCGACCATCAACCAGACCATCGACGCCGACACCGCCGAGTTGCTGATCACCGAGTTCGGCCACCGCGTCCGCCGCGTGTCGGAGTCCGACGTCGAAATCGGCCTGCGTGCCACCGAGGAAGAGGGCGCCATCCTGGTGCCGCGTCCGCCGGTCGTCACCATCATGGGCCACGTCGACCACGGCAAGACCTCGCTGCTCGACGCGTTGCGCCAGACCGACGTGGTGTCGGGCGAGGCCGGCGGCATCACCCAGCACATCGGCGCCTATCAGGTGCAGCTGGAATCGGGTTCGCGCATCACCTTCATCGACACGCCGGGTCACGCCGCCTTCACCGAGATGCGTGCCCGCGGCGCCAACGTCACCGACGTGGTCGTGCTGGTGGTCGCCGCGAACGACGGCGTCATGCCGCAGACGATCGAGGCCATCCGCCACGCCAAGGCGGCCAAGGTTCCGATCATCGTCGCCATCAACAAGTGCGACCTGCCGGACGCCCGTCCGGAGCGCGTCCGTCAGGAACTGCTCCAGCACGAGCTGGTGGTCGAGGAGATGGGCGGCGACGTGCTCGACGTCGAGGTGTCGGCCAAGGCGAAGCTGAACCTGAGCAAGCTGGAAGAGGCCATCCTCCTCCAGGCCGAAATCCTGGAGCTGCGGGCCAACCCCGAGCGCGCCGCCGAAGGCGTCGTCATCGAGGCGAAGCTGGAGCGTGGCCGTGGTTCGGTCGCCACCGTGCTGGTCCAGCGCGGTACGCTGAAGGTCGGCGACGTGTTCGTGACCGGTGCCGAATGGGGCCGCGTCCGCGCCCTCATCAACGACCGCGGCCAGAACGTCAACGAGGCGGCCCCCGCCGTCCCGGTCGAGGTTCTGGGCCTGAACGGCACGCCGATGGCCGGCGACGACTTCACCGTCGTCGAGTCCGAAGCCCGTGCCCGCGAGATCGCCGAGTTCCGCCAGCGCAAGAAGCGCGAAGCGGTGGTTGCGGCCTCCGCCCGCGGTTCGCTGCAGGACATGTTCAGCCGCATCCAGGCCGGCGAGGCCAAGGAACTACCGGTCGTCATCAAGGGCGACGTGCAGGGCTCGATCGAAGCCATCGCCAGCTCGCTGGAGAAGCTCACGGCCGAGAACACCGAGGTCAAGGTCCGCGTCCTGCACAACTCGGTCGGTGCGATCAACGAGTCCGACATCACGCTGGCGAATGCGTCCAACGCGATGATCATCGGCTTCAACGTCCGCGCCAACCCGCAGGCCCGCGACCTCGCCAAGCGCGACGGCGTCGAAATCCGCTACTACTCGATCATCTACAACGTGATCGACGACGTGAAGGCGGCGCTGACCGGTCTCTTGTCTCCGACGCTGCGGGAACGCTTCATCGGCTACGCGACCATCCGCGAGGTGTTCAACATCACGAAGGTCGGCAAGGTCGCCGGTTGTATGGTCACGCAGGGCACCGTCAAGCGCGGCGCCGGCGTCCGCCTGCTGCGCGACAACGTCGTCATTCACGAAGGCACGCTCAAGACGCTCAAGCGCTTCAAGGACGAAGTCAAGGAAGTGCGCGAGGGTTACGAGTGCGGCATGGCCTTCGAGAACTACGACAACATCCAGGCCGGCGATCAGATCGAAGCCTTCGAGATCGAAGAAATCGCTCGCGAGCTGTAACCTGTTCTATTCGCCCGATCCCTTCCGGCATCCTGTCGGGGCGGATCGGGCGACCTTCTTCGCTTTGAAGGGCGCGGGATCAGTCCTGCGCCCTGTTCCTATATTGGGGTGATCGCCACCGCCCTGCTTCCGCCCGGCGGAAGTGGGTGGGGTGGGAGATTGACGGCGCCCATATGTGTGTGATCGGCCGGTGAGCTGACGCAGCCCGGCAAGAGACATCGACGAAAGACACGTACCATGGCCAGCAAGAAGCGCGGCGCGTTCATCGCCGGCAAGCCCCCGTCCCAACGGCAACTGCGCGTCGGCGAGGAGGTGCGCCACGCCCTCGCCGATCTGTTCCGCCGCGGGGACTTCCACGATCCGGAGCTGGCCTCGCTGAACGTCACGGTCACCGAGGTGCGGATCAGCCCCGACCTGTCCAACGCCACCGTCTTCTATTCGACGCTGGGCGGCGAGCGGATGGAGGAGGCCCAGGTCGCCCTGAAGCGCGCGGCCGCCTTCCTGCGCGGGCAGGTCGCGCGCATGGTCAACCTGCGCCATGCCCCGACGCTGAGCTTCGAAGGCGACACCTCCTTCGACTACGCCCACCGTATCGACAGCATCCTGCACAGCCCGGAGGTCGCCCGCGACCTGAGCGGCCATCCGCTGGGCCGCGTCAACGGCGACGACGACCACGACGAGGATGAAGACGAGGACGACTCCTGGGATGAGGACGGCGACGATCTCGGCCCCGACGAGACGGACGAGGACGACGACCTCGACGAAGACGACCACGCCATGCTCGACGACGAGGACAAGGGCGAGGACAGGGGCGAGGATAGGGGCGAGAGCGAAGGCGGGGACGAGAGCCGGGGCGGCCGTCGTGGCTCGTAAGCGCAAGGGTACGCCGATCCATGGCTGGATCGTGCTGGACAAGCCGGAAGGCATGACCTCCACCCAGGCGCTTTCGAAGGTGCGCCGCCTGCTGAACGCCGAGAAGGCCGGGCATGGCGGCACGCTGGACCCGCTGGCGACCGGTATCCTGCCGATCGCGCTGGGCGAGGCGACCAAGACCGTCTCCTACGCCATGGACGGCGCCAAGACCTACCGCTTCTCCATCCGCTGGGGTGAGCGCACCACCACCGACGACCGCGAAGGCGCGGTGATCGACCGCTCCGACCACCGGCCGACGACCGAGCAGATCCGCGCCGCCCTGCCCGCCTTCCTGGGCGAGATCCAGCAGGTGCCGCCGCAGTTCTGCGCCATCAAGATCGACGGCGAGCGTGCCTATGACATCGCGCGCGAAGGCGACGCGGTCGATCTGGCCGCCCGCACCGTGCGCATCGACCGCTTCGAACTGGTCGAGGAACCCGACGCCGACCATGCGGTGTTCGAGGTCGATTGCGGCAAGGGCACCTATGTCCGTTCGCTCGCCCGCGACCTGTCGGAAGCGCTTGGCACGGTCGGCCATGTCGGGCTTCTGCGCCGTTTGCGCGTCGGCTCCTTCACGCTGGACCGCGCGATTTCCCTGGACGAACTGGCCGCCATGGAGCAAGGTGCGGCCGTCGAACGACTTCTGTTGCCGATCGAGACCGCGCTGGACGACATCCCGGCGCTGGCCCTGACGGAAGCGGAAGCGCACCGACTGAGGCACGGCCAGACGGTCGCTCTCCTCACCCGACAGGATCGTGACCGCCTGATGGCGGTTCAGGGTGCTGACGGTGGGGATGGCACCGTCATTGCGCTTTTCGGCGGAACGCCGGTTGCGTTGGCCCGCGTCGAGGGGGCGGAGGTCCGTCCGGTGCGCGTACTCAACCTCACGTGATTTAGGAGACCCCGATGTCGATTACGCCCGAGCGCAAGCAAGAGCTGATCAAGGAATTTTCCCGCGGCACCAACGACACCGGTTCGCCCGAGGTCCAGGTGTCGATCCTGACGGAGCGCATCAGCAACCTGACGGATCACCTGAAGGGCCACAAGAAGGACTTCCACTCCCGCCGTGGTCTGCTGGTGATGGTCGGTCAGCGCCGCCGTCTGCTCGACTACCTGAAGAAGAAGGATCAGTCGCGCTACGCCGCTCTGATCGAGCGTCTGGGCCTGCGCCGCTAATCAGGCGCGCTGTCCCGCTGACGGGTTCGGGTTCCCCTGGCCGGCCACCGGCCGGGGGTTTCCCGCCCAGTCCAGCGGACCATCGAAGATGCCTTTTCCCTGTATCGTTCCGGAACACCTCATTGGTTATTGGCAATAGAAACTCGATCTTGAGCGTTTCGTGACGGACAGGCCGGCCCGATTATTCGGGGACCGGCCTTTTTTGCATCCACGACACTTCTATCTTGATGCGTTTAGTCCTGTTGTCGAACACCATATCTCCAGTTTTCTCGCGGGGTCCTACGACCGATGGCCCCGGCCTTGGGCGGCAATCCGGCCGTTGCAGGGTGTCGGATGGAAGGAAAGAATCCATGTTCACTGTTCATCGCAAAGAAATCGAATGGGGCGGGCGCAAGCTGGTCCTGGAAACGGGCAAGATCGCCCGTCAGGCCAACGGTGCGGTTCTGGTCACCTATGGTGACACCACCGTCCTGTGCACCGCCGTCGCCGCCAAGGCGCCGAAGCCGGGCATCGATTTCTTCCCGCTGACCGTCAATTACCAGGAAAAGGCGTTCGCGGCCGGCAAGATCCCCGGCGGCTTCTTCAAGCGCGAAGGCCGTCCGACCGAGAAGGAAACGCTGGTCAGCCGCCTGATCGACCGTCCGATCCGTCCGCTGTTCGCCGATGGCTTCCGCAACGAGACGCAGGTCGTCTGCACCGTGCTGAGCCATGATCTGGAGAATGATCCGGACGTCGTGGCGATGGTCGGCGCCTCGGCCGCCCTGACGATCTCCGGCATCCCGTTCCTGGGTCCGATCGGCGCCGCCCGCGTCGGCTACAAGAACGGCCAGTATATCCTGAACCCGACCATGGACGAGGTCGAGGACAGCGACCTGGATCTGGTCGTCGCCGGCACCGTCGAAGGCGTGCTGATGGTCGAATCGGAAGCCAAGGAGCTGACCGAAGAGGTCATGCTGGGCGCCGTCATGTTCGGCCACACCAATTTCCAGCCGGTGATCAACATGATCATCGACCTGGCCGAGGAAGCCGCCAAGGAGCCGTGGGACCTGCCGGAGCCGGCCTATGACCGCAAGGCCCTGAAGGCCCGCCTGCGCGAGACCGTTGGCGCCGCCGTCGAGGCCGCCTACACCGAGACGGTGAAGCAGAGCCGCTATGAGAAGGTCGGCGCCGCCAAGGCGAAGGCCCTCGAGACGCTGGCCGAGGAATTCGACGCCCAGTCGATCGGTTTCGAGTTCAAGGAGCTTGAGGCCGACATCCTGCGCGGCGCCGTCCTGAAGACCGGCCGCCGCATCGACGGCCGCGACACTAAGACCGTGCGCCCGATCGTGTCGGAAGTCGGCATCCTGCCGCGCGCCCACGGTTCGGCCCTGTTCACCCGCGGCGAGACCCAGGCGCTGGTCGTCACCACGCTGGGCACCAGCCAGGACGAGCAGATCATCGACGCGCTCGAAGGCGAGTACCGCGAGCACTTCATGCTGCACTACAACTTCCCCCCGTATTCGGTGGGTGAAGCCGGCCGCATGGGCAGCCCGGGCCGCCGCGAGATCGGCCACGGCAAGCTGGCGTGGCGCGCGATCCATCCGCTGCTGCCGAAGAAGGAAGACTTCCCCTACACGCTGCGCGTCGTGTCGGAAGTCACGGAGTCCAACGGCTCCTCCTCAATGGCCACCGTCTGCGGCACCTCGCTGTCGCTGATGGACGCCGGTGCGCCGCTGGCCCGTCCGGTCGCCGGCATCGCCATGGGCCTGATCAAGGAAGACCACGGCTTCGCCGTCCTGTCGGACATCCTGGGTGACGAAGATCACCTGGGCGACATGGACTTCAAGGTCGCCGGCACCGAGGTCGGCGTCACCGCGCTGCAGATGGACATCAAGATCACCTCGATCACCGAGGAGATCATGAAGATCGCGCTGGGTCAGGCCAAGGACGGCCGCCTGCACATCCTGGGCGAGATGTCGAAGGCGCTGACCGGCGCCCGCGAAGGCGTCAATGAGAACGCCCCGCGCATCACCGTCATCAACATCCCGAAGGAGAAGATCCGCGACGTGATCGGCTCCGGCGGCAAGGTGATCCGCGAGATCGTGGAGCAGACCGGCGCCAAGATCGACATCGACGACGACGGCACCGTCAAGGTTTCGGCCGTCGACCAGAAGAAGTCGGACGCCGCCATCGAGTGGATCAAGGGCATCGTCGCCGAGCCGGAGATGAACGTCGTCTACACCGGCAAGGTGGTGAAGGTCGTCGATTTCGGCGCCTTCGTGAACTTCCTGGGTTCGCGCGACGGCCTCGTCCACATCTCCGAACTGGCGCAGCAGCGCGTCGGCAAGGTGTCGGACGTCGTGTCGCAGGGTGACTCGGTGAAGGTCAAGGTCATCGGCTTCGACGACCGCGGCAAGGTCAAGCTGTCGATGAAGCAGGTCGATCAGGCCACCGGCGAGGACCTGACCAAGAAGGCGGAGTGATCCGCCGATAGGTTCGGGAACGCCCGGCAATTGCCGGGCGAGACCTGCCATGAAGAGGGGCGCTTCCCATCGGGGAGCGCCCCTTGTCATTATGAGACCCCCTTTCCTTTTCGCAGTTCCCGATGTCGCGCGCCGAACGACTCCTCGATCTGATGCAGGTTCTGCGGCGGCATCGCCAGCCAGTCAGCGGCAAGTCGCTTGCCGGCGAGCTGGGAGTCAGCCTGCGCACGCTCTATCGCGACATCGCCACGCTGCAGGCGCAGGGTGCGATGATCGAGGGGGAGCCGGGGGTCGGCTATCTGCTGCGCGCCGGTTTCCTGCTGCCGCCGCTCATGTTCACCGAGGAGGAGGTGGAGGCGCTGGTGCTGGGGTCGCGCTGGGTGGTGGACCGCGGCGACAGCAGGCTGGGTGGGGCGGCGCGCAATGCGCTCGCCAAGATCGCCGCGGTGCTGCCGCCGGACAAGCGCGAGGGGCTGGACGGCTCCGCCCTGCTGGTCGGCCCGGGTGAACCGATCCCGGCCGGTGACACGGAACTGGCGACCATCCGCAGCGCCATCCGAACCGAGCGCAAGCTGGAGATCGCCTACCGCGACCGTGACGGGTCGGAAAGCCGGCGCATCGTCTGGCCCTTCGCGCTGGGCTTCTTCGACCGGGTGCGGGTGATGGTGGCGTGGTGCGAGCTGCGCCAGTCCTTCCGCCATTTCCGCACCGACCGCATCGTGGCGCTGACCGCCAGCGAGACCCGCTATCCCCGCCGCCGACAGGCGATGCTGAAGGAGTGGCGCACGGCGGAGGGCATCCCGCAACGGTGACACCATGCTGACGGAAACTGTCAGCATGTCGGCTTAGTCTTGGCTTTGCCGGTGAGGGCGACGAACGGATCGAACCGACCGCCCCACCCCAATCCTTCAAGACCGGAGCCAGCCATGACCGCGACCCAGACCGTCACCAACACCGCCGCCCTCGCCCTGGATTTCGTCCTGCTCTACGTCGACAGCCCGGCCGCCAGCGCCGCCTTCTACGCCGACCTGCTGGGCCGTCCGCCGGTGGAAGCCTCCCCCACCTTCGCCATGTTCAAGGCGGGCAACGGGCTGATGCTGGGCCTGTGGTCGCGCCACACGGTGGAGCCGGCATCGACCGCCCCTGGCGGCGGCGAGATCGCCTTCACCGTCGCCGACGAGGCCGCGGTGCGCGACTTGCACGCCGACTGGAGCGCCCGTGGATTGACCATCCTGCAACAGCCGACGGCGATGGATTTCGGTCATACCTTCGTTGCACAGGACCCCGACGGCCACCGTCTGCGCGTGTTCGCCCCCAACCAGGGTGAGGAAGCCCAGTCCGAACAGGTGCGGTCGTGAGCGGCGGCAGCGCGCGCACCGGCGCCCAGATGGCAGCCTGGATCGCGGTGGCCAGCGCCGAGCATGTGCGGCGCGGCCGGGCCGGTGGCTTCATGCAGGTCTGCCACGGCAAGGCGGCCCCGCTGCGGCGGATCCGGCCGGGCGACCGGGTGGTCTACTACTCCCCCACCGACAAGTTCGGGGCGGCGGATGGGCTGAAATCCTTCACCGCCATCGGCACCGTCCTGCCGGGCGAGCCCTATCAGTTCGACATGGGCGGCGGCTTCATTCCCTTCCGGCGCGACGTGTCCTGGTGGCCGGCTGAGGAAGCGCCGATCCAGCCGCTGCTGCACCAACTGGAGTTGACCGCTGGGGTGCGGAACTGGGGCTATCCCTTCCGCTTTGGCCTGCTGCCGGTCAGCCTGGGCGATTTCGACCGGATCGCCGAGGCGATGCGGGCGGCGGTGCGGGAGGACATGGCGGCCTGATCGCATAAAAATCACCGGCGGACAGGGATGAAAATCCCTGCCGCCGGCGTCTGACGGGGAGTGAAACAGGCACCTGCAATGGCCTGAGGCGCCTGATACCTTTGTGTAAGAGTACGAATGAATGGCGAATCTTCCTGACCGAGATCAAGGCGAAACCCCTCGCAGTCCGCCATACATGCGCTTATATCGTCGGCAAGCCTGACCAAGGTCACCTGTACCGGGGCCATCGTTCTATGCATCGTTTCGCCAATCCCGCCCGCTTCCTGCGCCTTTCGGCCGTGCTGCTGCCATGGTGCGCCGGGGCGACCGTGATCCTGACGATCCTCGGGCTGTGGCTCAGCCTGTTCAGCTCGCCGCCCGACTATCAGCAGGGCGAGACGGTGCGGATCATGTACATCCATGTGCCCGCCGCCTGGATGAGCATGTTCATCTACACCAACATGGCCATCGCCGCCGCGGCGGGTCTGGTGTGGAAGCATCCGCTGGCCGACCTGTTCGCCAAGGCCGCCGCCCCCATCGGCGCCGGCTTCACCTTCGTCTGCCTGGTGACCGGGTCGCTGTGGGGCGCGCCGATGTGGGGCACCTGGTGGGTGTGGGACGCGCGGCTGACCAGCGTGCTGATCCTGTTCTTCCTCTATCTCGGCTACATGGCCCTGGTGAACGCCTTCGACGATCCGCAACGCGGCATGAAGGCCGGCAACGTCCTGCTGCTGGTCGGCATCGTCAATGTGCCGATCATCAAGTTCTCGGTCGATTGGTGGAACACGCTGCACCAGCCCGCCAGCGTCGTGCGCATGGGCGGTCCCAGCATCGACCCCAGCATGCTGACGCCGCTTCTGGTGATGGCCAGCGCCTTCACCGCCTATTTCCTGTCGGTCGTCATGCTGCGCGTGCGCACCGAGATCGCCCAGCGCAAAATCCAGACGCTGCGGCTTTCGGTCGCCGGTGACGGCGCCGTGGCGGACGGGATGCGGGGGTAAGGATGATGAGCGAATTCTTCCACATGGGCGGGTACGCCGCCTACGTCTGGCCGGCCTACGGCATCGCCACCCTGGTCCTGCTGGGCCTGCTGGCCGCCACCTGGAAGGGGCTGCGCAACGCCGAGGCGACGCTGAAGGCGCTGGAAAGCGCCCGCCCGGCCCGCCGCCGCACCCGCAATGGCCCCAATAATGCTGGCCGCAAAGCGGCCGATCAGAACGCCGGAACGCCGGCGGAAGCGAGCGAAGGATGACCCGCAAGAAACGCCGCCTCTACATGCTGGGCCTCGCCCTTCTCGGGCTGGGCACCGCGACCGCCCTGGCGCTGACCGCCTTCCAGGACAACATCGTCTTCTTCTACAGCCCCAGCCAGTTGCAGGCCCAGCATGTGGGTGACCGCAATTTCCGCCTGGGCGGGCTGGTCGAGGAAGGCAGCGTGCAGAAGCTGCCGGACGGCGTCACCACCTCCTTCCGCGTCACCGACACCGCCAACACGGTGGACGTCCGCTATCGCGGCCAGCTGCCCGACCTGTTCCGCGAGGGTCAGGGCGTGGTGGCGGAGGGCAAGATGACCGGCGGCGTCTTCGTCGCGCGCGAGGTGCTCGCCAAGCATGACGAGAACTACATGCCGCCGGAGGTGTCGGAGGCGTTGAAGCAGGCCGGCGTCTACAAGAAGCCGGCGGAGTCCGAGACCAAGACCGCGAAGAAGGAGTAGCGGGCCCGTGATCCCCGAACTCGGCCATTACGCGCTGGTGCTGGCGCTGTTCGTCGCACTGGTGCAGTCGGTCCCGCCGCTGGTCGGCGCCGCCACCCGCAACACCGCCTGGATGAACGTCGCGGTGCCCGCGGCGATCGCCCAGATGATGCTGGTGCTGATCGCCTACGGCGCCCTGACCTGGGCGCATGTGGTGTCCGATTTCAGCGTGCTGAACGTGGTGCAGAACAGCCACTCGGCCAAGCCGATGCTCTACAAGGTGTCGGGCGTCTGGGGCAACCACGAGGGCTCGATGATGCTGTGGATCGTCATGCTGACGATCTTCGGCGCCGCCGTGGCCATGTTCGGGCGGAACCTGCCGCCGACGCTGAAGGCGCGGGTTCTGGCGGTCCAGGGTTTGATCGGGGTCGGTTTCCTGCTGTTCATCCTGATCACCTCCAACCCCTTCATCCGCGTGGTCCCGGCGCCGCTGGACGGCAACGACCTGAACCCGCTGCTGCAGGACCCCGGCCTCGCCTTCCACCCGCCCTTCCTTTATGCCGGCTATGTCGGCTTCTCCATGGCCTTCTCGTTCGCGGTCGCCGCGTTGATCGAGGGGCGGGTCGATCCCGCCTGGGCGCGCTGGGTGCGGCCCTGGACGCTGGCGGCCTGGTCGACCCTGACCATGGGCATCGCCATGGGCTCCTGGTGGGCCTATTACGAGCTGGGCTGGGGCGGCTGGTGGTACTGGGACCCCGTCGAGAACGCCTCCTTCATGCCCTGGCTGGCCGGCACGGCGCTGCTACATTCCGCCATCGTGGTGGAGAAGCGTGACGCGCTGAAAAGCTGGACCATCCTGCTGTCCATCGTCACCTTCTCGCTGTCGCTGATGGGCACCTTCCTGGTGCGCTCCGGCATCCTGACCTCGGTCCACGCCTTCGCCGTCGATCCCAAGCGCGGCATCTTCATCCTGGTGCTGCTGGCGGTCGCCACCGGCGGCTCGCTGCTGCTCTACAGCCTGCGGGCGCCGTCGCTGAAGGCGGGCGGGCTGTTCGCGCCGATCAGCCGCGAAGGGGCGCTGGTGCTGAACAACCTGCTGCTGTCGACCGCGACGGCGACGGTGTTCATCGGCACGCTCTATCCGCTGTTCCTCGACATCATGAAGCTGGGCAAGGTGTCGGTCGGCGCCCCCTTCTTCAACGCCACCTTCGTTCCGGTCGCCATCCCGGTGGTGATCGCCATGGTGGTCGGCCCCTACCTGTCCTGGAAACGGGCGGATCTGGGGTCGGCGTTGACCCGGCTGTGGGTGGCCGGCGTCGCCGTGGTGATCGCCGTCGCCATCACCGCCTATGTCAAGGCGGGCGGCGGACCGCTGATGGCGCTGGTCGGTATGGCGCTCGCCGCCTGGGCCTTCGTCGGTTCTCTGGTCGAGTTCGCCGACCGCATCGCCCTGTTCCGCACCTCTTTCCGCAACAGCTGGAACCGCGCGGTGCATCTGCCGCGCAGCGCCTGGGGCATGACCATCGCCCATGCCAGCATCGGCCTGTCGATCCTGGGCATGACCGGCACTTCCGCCTGGCAGACGGAGTCCATCACGTCGATGAAGCCGGGCGACCAGACCAGCGTCGCCGGCTACGAGTTCCACTTCGACAGCGTCGGGCTGGTGAACGGCCCGAACTTCAAGGCGGAGCGCGGCATCTTCACGGTGACGAAGGACGGACGGCCCATCGCCACGCTGGAGCCGGAGCGCCGCAGCTACAGCACCACCCGCATGACCACCACGGAATCGGCCATCCACACCACGGTCTTCTCCGACCTGTATGTGGCGCTGGGCGACCCGACGCAGAACGGCACCGCCTGGATCGTCCGCATCTATCACCACCCGCTGGTGCCGTGGATCTGGATCGGCGGCGTTGGGATGATGCTGGGCGGGCTGGTGAGCCTGACCGACCGTCGCTTCCGCATCGGCGCGCCCGAACGCCGCCGGGCGGCCGGAAAATCGGCCCCGCTTCCGGCCGAATGAGGACCAAGACACGATGCGCCGCCTTCTGTACCTGCTGCCCTTCCTGCTGTTCATCGGGGTGGGCGTGGCCTTCTACCTGGGGTTCGAGCGTGACCCGCGCGACATCCCGTCGGCCCTGATCGACAAGCCGGCCCCGACCTTCGACCTGCCGGCGATCCCGGGTCAACCGGCCACCGCCGGCCTGTCCTCGGCCAAGCTGAGCGGCGACGTGACGCTGGTGAACGTCTTCGCCTCCTGGTGCATCCCCTGCAAGGCGGAGCATCCCGTCATCACCCGCCTGTCGCGGGAGCAGGGGGTGACGGTCTACGGCATCAACTACAAGGACAAGCCGGAGGACGCGCTGACCTGGCTGTCGCGCAACGGCAACCCCTATGCCGCCATCGGCGCTGACCAGGACGGCAGGGTGTCGATCGACTGGGGCGTCTACGGCGTGCCGGAAAGCTACCTGATCGACCGCAAGGGCCGCATCCGCTTCAAGCATGTCGGCCCGCTGACCCCGCAGGTGGTGGAGGAGCAGATCCTCCCCATGGTCAAGCATCTGAGGCAGGGATGATGAAGCGCATCCTTCTCGCCGCCCTGCTGGCGCTGTCGGCCTTGTCCTCCGCCTTCACGCCCGCCCTGGCCGTCCAGCCGGACGAGGTGCTGCAGGACCCGGCGCTGGAATCCCGCGCCCGCGCCATCAGCCAGGAACTGCGCTGCCTCGTCTGCCAGAACCAATCGATCGACGACAGCAACGCGCCGCTGGCCCGCGACCTGCGCCTGCTGGTGCGCGACCGGCTGAAGGCCGGCGACAGCGATAACAAGGTGATGGAATTCGTCACCGACCGCTACGGCGACTATGTCCTGCTGCGGCCGCCCTTCAAGGCGACCACGCTGGTGCTGTGGATCGGCCCCTTCGCCGTGCTGCTGCTGGGTGCGGCCGGCACCTTCCTGTTCCTGCGCGGGCGGCGCGGTGTCGCCGCCGGCGCCGATACCGCCCCCCTGAGCGCGGATGAGCGGCGGCGGCTGGACGCCCTGCTGCGGAAAGACGACTGATGCTGTTCTGGATTTTCGCCGCCGTCCTGACCGCGGCCGTTCTGCTGCTGCTCGTGCCGCCGCTGCTGCGGTCGGCAGGATCCGGCCCCGACCGGGAAGAGTTCGACCGCGAGGTCTATCGCGACCAGCTGGACGAGCTGGAACGCGACCGGGCGCGTGGCCTGATCAACGACGCCCAGGCCGAAGCGGCCAAGGCGGAAATCGCCCGGCGCATGCTGGCAACCGCCGAGAAGGGCGGCAACGACGGTGCGCCGACGACGGTGCGCAGCGGTCGCCTGCTGGCGGTGCTGCTGGCGCTGGTGCTGCCGGTCGGCGCGCTCGCGGTCTACGGCTCGGTCGGCCGCCCCGACCTGCCGGCCCAGCCGCTGGCCTCCCGCAATCTGGAGCAGGAGCGCGGCGGTCCGCCCAAGAGCGTGCTGGCCGCCATGGACAAGCTGAAGGCCCAGCTGGCCGAGAACCCCAACGATCTGCAGGGCTGGCTGATCCTGGGCCAGGCCTATGCCAAGATGGGCCGCAATGCCGATGCGGCCGACGCGCTGCGCCACGCCGTCGCCCTGAACAAGGACGATGTCGAGATCCAGGGCCTGTTCGGCGAGACGCTGGTCTCCGCCAACGACGGCATGGTCCCGGAAGAGGCGGTGGCCGCCTTCGACGCCGTGCTCGCCAAGGAGCCGAAGGACCCTCGCGCCCGCTTCTTCGCCGCCCTTGCCCGCTTCCAGGCCGGCGACCAGCAAGGGGCGCTGGACCGCTGGAGCGCGCTGATGGCGGAATCTCCCGCCGACGCGCCGTGGGTGCCGGTGGTCCGCGACCAGATCCGCGAGGCCGCGGTGGCGCTGAACCTCGACCCCGCCAAGGTGACGCCGCAGCCGCTTCCGCCGGAACAGAAGGAGCAGGCGGCGCAAGGTCAGCCGGGTGGCCCGCAGGCCGCTCCCAACGCCGCACCGAACGCTCCTGCCAGCATGGCCGGCCAGGACGAGATGATCCGCGGCATGGTCGCCAACCTCGCCGCCCGGCTGGACGCCGACCCCTCCGACGTCGATGGCTGGCTGAAGCTCGCCCGCTCCTATGGCGTGCTGGGCGAGCCGGCCAAGGCGCTGGACGCCGCCCGCAAGGCGCGCGAGCGGGCGCCGCAGCGGGCCGACGTGCAGCTCGCCTACGCCAACGCCGTGCTGCAGACCCAGCCGCGCAACGAGACGCCGAAGCCGCTGCCGGAAGAGGCGACGTCCGCCCTGCGTCTGGCGCTGAAGGCGGAGCCGGACAACAAGGACGCGCTGTGGCTGCTCGGCCTCGACGCCATGATGTCGGGCCGCAAGGACGAGGCCGAGGCCCATTGGAGCAAGCTGATCAGCCAGTTCAAGCCGAGCGACCCCGAATACACTCTGTTGAAGGGGCGTTTGGACGCGTTGAAGGCGGGCGGCTGACCGCCGCCGCCACCATCCTTTCTCCGGACGCCTTTTCTTTCGCGTTGCGGCAACACACATTGACAGGGGCGGGCCGACGGGCTTTATCCGTCGGCACCGCCCTTTTCGTTTCCGCAGAAGGTTCCGCGCCGATGACCCGCAGACGACTGCCCACGCCCGACGAGCGGCGCCTGTGGCGGCTCGCCATGCGCGACGCCGAACCGATGCCCGGCCGCGTGGTCGAGGCTGAGCCGGAACCTGTGGCGACCATGGCGGAACTGGTGGAGGAGCCGGTGGCGACCAGCCTCGCCCCGCCGCCGACCGCAAGGCAGTTCCCTTCCCCGCCCCGTCCTGCCCGGCCGAGCCATCCGCCGCTGATGCCGGGCTCCACCGCCAACATCGACCGCCGCACCGGCGACCGCTTCCGCCGCGGCGAACTGGAGATCGACGGCCGCATCGACCTGCACGGCATGACCCAGGCCCAGGCCCACCACGCGCTTGCCGCCTTCGTCCACCGCGCCTGGAACGAAGGGCGGCGCTGCGTTCTGGTCATCACCGGCAAGGGCAGCTTCGGTGGTCTCGGCGTTCTGCGTCAGGCGACCCCCCGCTGGCTGGCGGATCCGGCCCTGCGCCCGATGGTGCTGGCGATCCAACCGGCCCGGCCGAAGGATGGCGGCGACGGCGCGCTGTATGTCTTGATCAAACGGCGGCGCGACCGTAAGGACTGAGTCCCACACAGTCAGGGACTCCACATGACCCCGTTCGGCGAACGGGTCCGGTCGCTGCGCGACGCCAAGGGCGTGACGCTGAAGCAGATGGCGACCGACCTGTCCATCTCGTCCGCCTATCTGTCGGCCCTGGAACATGGCAAGCGCGGCCAGCCCTCGCCGCAGCTGGTCCGGCAGATCTGCGCCTATTTCGGCATCATCTGGGACGAGGCGGAAGAGCTGGAACGGCTGGCGGATCTGTCGCATCCCCGCGTGACCGTCGACACTGCGGGGCTGAGCGCGAGAGCGACCGAGCTTGCCAACCGGCTGTCGGAGCGCATCGGCGATCTGGACGAGGAGCGGATCGAGGCGATCCTGGCGATTTTGGATGCGGTCCCGCCGAGGAAAGGCACGCGGCGGCGGGTGGGGGTGCGGCGGCGGTGATGGAATTGCGGGGATGTCGGCTTCGAATGCCCCCTCCCCGACCCTCCCCCGCTTCGCGGGAGAGGGAGTTGAGCACGATAGCGGCGGAGTTCCCTCTCCCTCGAAGAGGGGGAGGGTTAGGGAGGGGGCAAAACGCTGAACGCCCTCAAGCCTTCCCGATCATCCGCCCCAGGTCGCGGCCGGCGAACAGGTGGATGTGCAGGTGGGGCACTTCCTGATGCGCGGCCTCGCCGCAATTGGACAGAACGCGGTAGCCGGGGCCGTCGGCGCCGACCATGCGGGCGACCTCGCCCACCGCGCGGAACAGGCCGGCGATTTCGGCATCCGACGCCTTTGCGGTGAAGTCGTCCATGTCGACATAGGCGCCCTTCGGGATCACCAGCACATGGGTCGGCGCCTGCGGGTCGATGTCGTGGAAGGCGAGCGCGTGTTCGGTCTCGTGCACCTTCTTGCACGGGATTTCGCCGCGCAGGATGCGGGCGAACACGTTGTTGGCGTCATAGCTCTTGGCCATCGCATGCGTCCTCTTGGTGGGGTATAGCGCGACATTGACGGTGAGGTGCGCGCGTCAATGAGGATGAGGTGACGGTCGCGCTTGGTGTCGCTCATGGTGCTC